>PHDE01000203.1 GCA_002842505.1 Bacteroidetes bacterium HGW-Bacteroidetes-3
GGCGAAACAGTGGGTTATAATCGTGCTTTTAAAGCTACAGAAACCGTTAAAACTGCCACCATTCCCATTGGCCATGCCGACGGAATTTCCCGGCAATTTGGCAATGGCGTTGGCTATGTTTACATCAACGACAAAAAAGCGCCAATTGTTGGCAATGTTTGTATGGATATGATTATGGTGAACGTGACCGATATCGACTGTCAGGAAGGCGATGAAGTCCTTGTTTTTAAAGACCAGCTTCATATTGAAGATTTGGCAAAACGAGCAAACACCATTCCTTATGAATTGCTTACCGCCATTTCGCAACGCGTAAGAAGAGTTGTAAAATAGCCCTAACAACGTAAAAATCCCATTAAAAATAATTATTTGGGTCTGCCCGCCTTTTTGGTGGGCGTTTCCCCTGCGGGTCGGGCTTTCACTACTCGCTTTTTTTAGTTGTGAAAAACAACTAAAAAAGAGCTCAAACATACCGTTCAATCCCTAACGCGAATTAAACTTGCCTGCCTGCCGACAGATTAATAATGAATAATTTCAAATTGACAATTGATAATTAAATTCAATCCACACCCAATTTGAATTCAAAAAATACCCATCCTTTTCTTGTGTAAATTTAAAATTAAATAAATAAACCTAACAGGTTTTGCATAGATAAATTTGCTTGTTAATTTTTATAATTTTTTATAATTTGTGTAGGGACAGGTCGCGACCTGTCCCTACTTTATCCTTCCAAACTTTAGGCATAAAACGAATTACTTTTTTTATTATATTAGCTATACTAATCATTAACTAAAATAATTTTAAAATGGGAATGTTAAAAGAATTCAAAGAATTTGCAATGAAGGGAAACCTTGTTGACATTGCAGTAGGTTTTGTAATGGGTGCTGCTTTCAACAAAATTGTATCATCATTTACCGGCGGAATTGTTTCTCCTTTGGTTGGCTTAATTTTTCAATCGGACTTCAAAGGGCTAAAATGGGTTATTAATGAGGGCGTTGTGAATGAAGCCGGCAAAGTGGTTGGCGAAGTTGCCGTTCTTTACGGGGATTTTTTAACAAACCTTGTCGATTTTATTATAGTGGCGGCTGTCATGTTTATGATGATTAAAGCAATCAACAGAATGAAAAAGAAAGAAGTTCCTGCACCTGAAGCGCCAAAAGGGCCGTCTCAAGAAGAATTATTGGTTCAAATCAGGGATTTGTTGGCAAAAAAATAAACCGGGCTTTTTTCGATTTATAAAATAGGCCTCCTAAAAATCATTCGTTTTTTAACCGCAAGGGACGCAAGGTTTTCCGCAAGGGACGCAAAGCACTTCTTTAAAAACGTAAAACTTTGCGAACATTGCGCCTTCTTTGCGAGCGTTGCGGTTAAGCCGACTTTTTAGACAGCCTCTTTTTTACTTGTCTTTTTTCGTTTCGTAAACTTCGGCTATTGTGGGTGAATTTTCGGCTTGATTTACAAGAAACAGTTCATCACCAACGCTTACATTTCCTGTTTGAAGCACTTTAAAATAAATGCCGCTTTTGGTTGAATTCCAAAATTGCCTTAGTATTTCCTGGGTTCCAAATCGAATTCCAAGTTTATAACAAGGCTCTCGTGGCTTGGTCACTTCCAACAAAACCTCGCCTAATTTATAGGTATTTCCCACCAATATTTCAGTTTCTTCCAAATTTGAAATAGTTAAATTTTCACCTAACATGCCATAATTCCAATCTAAATCCGGATACAATTCTTTCCAATGCGCATAATGATTTTGGGAATAACCATAAACTGCCTTATCAATTCCTCCATGATATTTTCGGTCTATTACAGCATCGTTTTCAACAACTTCAGTTCCCAAAAAAACAGGATGATTTACAGGATACTTAAAAATACCCGTTTCCACAATTTTTCCTTTGTAGTTTATTAATTTTCGTTCGCCAATATTAACGGAAATCACTTTCATTTTTCTTCAAATTTCAAAAGTTCATCGGCAATTTTCCGGTCGTTGGACAAACGTGGCACCTTATTTTGTCCGCCCAATTTCCCAATTGATTTCATATAGTTATTAAATCCGCCTTTTTCAATCAAGGTGATTTTTAAAGGCCTCAATATTTTTCCGCTGATTAAATCGAAATAATAACTGTTTTGTTGTTGCAAAGCAGCATCAACTTTACTGGCAAAATCATTCAAATCTTTGGGTTTTTTGTCAAATTCAATAAACCATTCGTGGTAAGGCAATCCGCTAGCCGGCGTAATTTGTGGCGCCACCGTAAATTCATTTATGGCAATTTCTGTGTCAATGGTTTGGGTATTTATCGCGCGCTCCACTTCGCTGCCAATCACGTGTTCACCAAATGCGGATATAAAATGTTTAATTCTGCCGGTTACTTTAATTCTTGGCGGATTTAAGGAAACAAACTCCACCGTATCGCCAATGTCGTAACCCCAAAGTCCGGCATTGGTATTTAAAATAAGCACATAATTTACACCAATTTTCACCTCAGCCAAAGAAATTCTTGTCGGATTTTCATCAAAAAATTCTTCGGAAGGAATAAATTCATAAAACATGCCGTTGTCAACCAACAACAACATTCCTTTTTCATTTTGTGAATCTTGAAACGCGAAAAATCCCTCGGAAGCAGGAAACAACTCAATAGTATCCACTTTTCTGCCAATTAAATCATCGAACTTATTGCGATAAGGTTCAAAATTTACGCCGCCGTAAACAAACAGGTTAAAGTTTGGAAAAATATCTCCCACTTTTTTTCCCGTTCTTTCGGTCAATTTTTCAAAATACATTTGCACCCAGGAAGGAATTCCGCTAATTACGGTCATATTTTCATTAATAGTTTCATCAACAATCGCTTCAATTTTGGTTTCCCAGTCTTCAATGCAGTTGGTTTCCCAACTCGGCAATCGGTTTTTTAATAAATATTTAGGGATATAATGTGCGGCAATTCCTGAAAGCCTGCCAGTTTTAACGCCGTTTTTTTCATTTAATGCCGGACTTCCCTGCAAAAAAATCATTTTTCCGTCTACAAAATCGGCTTTTTTAGTTTCGGCAATATACATTAACAAGGCATTTCGCGCTGCGCTGATATGCATGGGCATCGATTCTTTGGTAAGCGGAATGTATTTTACGCCCGATGTGGTGCCTGAAGTTTTTGCAAAATACAATGGTTTCCCTTTCCACAAAACATCCGATTCCCCTGCAACAACTTTTTCAATATAAGGTTTCAACGCCTCATAATCACGAATTGGAACTTGTTTTTTAAAATCGTTGTATGACTTAATTTCACTAAAATGATGGTCTTTCCCAAAAACCGTATTTTGTGCTTCGGAAATTAAATTTTTTAAAATATTTTGCTGGACATTTACAGCATTTTTGCTTTGTTTACGAACCTTTGCCGCAATGCGATTTGCAAATGGTTTCGCTAAAATTGATTTTATGCTCATATTTATTCAAACTCAATATAATTAATTGGATTCACTGGATAACCTTCATTCCATAATTCAAAATGCAAGTGTGGCCCAGTGCTAAATTCGCCGGTATCGCCTGCGGAAGCAATCACTTCCCCCGATTTTACCATATCGCCCTGTTGTTTGTGCAAGGCCGTATTGTGCTTGTAAATGGAAATAAATCCTTTGCCGTGCTCCACAATAATTACATTTCCGGTATCGGCGGTCCATTCCGCAAAAATTACGGTTCCGTCGGCAACAGATTTTACGGGAGTTCCCATTTTAACAGCAATATCTATGGCGAAATGTTTGTTTTTAAGACTGTATCCGTCGGTTACAATTCCTTTAACAGGCGAAAAAAACACAATGTCGGCACTTTTTTTCGCTTCATTAAAAATACTGAATCGGTCTGCGCTTTCAACATCCTGCCTAAATTCCAGATCAACATCTGACGGATTAAAATTCATAGAATCTTTATCAAATTTAAGCGTGCTTAAAACGGAATCTTTATCAAATTGAACTTCTTTAATTTCACCCGTTAACAACTCCTTTACTTTTTGGATGTATAGATTGTTCACTTCCAATACCTGATTTAAGGAATCTACTTTATACACCAGTTGTGTGGCTTCTCTTTTTAATTTGGTGGAAGAATATCCTGGAATGTATTCTCTTAAATTAGTAAATGCAATTAAAAAAATAGTACCTACAATTAGTATGACAGAAAATAAAGTGCCAAAAATAAATACATTAAGCCGAGTTAATTTAAATGATAATTTTTCCTCAAAAGTATCTTCATTTAAAATGACCAACCGGTATTTATTAATCAATTTTTGTCTGAATCTGACTCTTTTTCTGGGTAATTTTGCCATAATGCTGCTTCAAAAAATATAAAAAACGAATTGTAACTAATCAGTGCCTAGAGTTTGGAGTGCCTAGAGTGCCTAAAGTTAAAAATTTCAAGCCCAACAACTGTATCAAAACGAGACATTTTCTTAATT
>PHDE01000204.1 GCA_002842505.1 Bacteroidetes bacterium HGW-Bacteroidetes-3
CTGAAATTAATTTGTTTTTTACGGATAAATAGTGGGCAATTTTAATGCCGATATCTGGATGAAGCCATCTAAAAAACCATTTTGAAACCGGATTTGTAAACACTTTTTTCATCCGTTTATAGCCTTTGTCTTCGGGTCCTAAACCGTCGCCGTGGCCAATAAAAAATGATTTGTCGTTAAAAATAAATTCTTTTGGTTGGTGATAAACGGGAATGTTTAGCTCCTTTTCAAAATAATCATGCATCCAAAGGTCGTGGTTGCCCACAAAAAAATGGATTAGGATTCCTTGATCCCTTAATTCGGCCAATTTTCCCAATACGCGCACAAAACCTTTTGGAACGGCTTCTTTATATTCAAACCAAAAATCGAATAAATCGCCTAAAAGGAATATTACCCCAGCATCTTTTTTTATGAAATCAAGCCAATTAACAAACTTTTGTTCACGAATTTTGCTTTCTTCAACAGTGGGAGCCCCAAAATGTTGGTCGGAAGCAAAATATATTTTTTTGTTGGTTGTCAAATTTTACTCTAATTAGATGCCTAAGTTACTTAAAACTCTTTAACTTCAGTTGGATGATCAATAACGTCAATTCGAGTGGTTTTTGCGAAAAGAAAGGAGGCAAAAAATGTATCGAAAATCGTTATCTAAAGTACTATTTCTTGCTGTCCAATTCAAGCACTTTTAAAATCATATTGTCATTTTTCTGGGTGATGATAAAATACCCGGTTTCATCGAATAAATTTCGGGCCATAACCGCCTTAAAATATCTTTTTAAATCTTCTTTGCCTTTTGGCGGAATTGGCGCAGCTAAATCCAATTCAGCTATATATTGGTTAAAGATATTGTCATTTTTATCGAAATTTTCAACAAAATCGTACAGTTCCCATTTATTCATTTCTTTTCGATGGTTGTCTATATATTTAAATATAAACGGACTTAAATTGGCGTACCACATGCCATTAAATGTGCCTAAAGTGTCAATTGAAACAAAAACATCCGGAATTATGCCGCCGCCGCCATATACAATTTTCCCTTTTGGTGTGGTATATTTTAAAGAATCATTTACTTTAATGCTGTCTCTAGAAATTAGCTCTCCATTGTGAATTCTTTCTAAATAATCATTGTTATAATCTTTATTGTCTGTATGGTTATATGGTTTTTGAATGGATCTTCCTGTTGGCGTATAATACCTTGCGGTTGTAAGCCTTACTGCCGATCCGTCACCCAAAGCCATTTCCTGCTGTACCAACCCTTTTCCAAACGAACGACGGCCAACAATAGTTCCTTTATCATTATCTTGAAGAGCTCCTGCAACAATTTCGCTTGCGGAAGCCGAATTTTGGTCGATCAATACATATAATTTTCCATGTTCAAAATCGCCTTTGTCCGTTGCATAAGATTTGTCTACTTCCCCATGTTTACTTTTTGTAAAAACGATGAGTTTTCCATCTTCCAAAAATTCATCAACAATTTTATTGGCAATGTCCATAAATCCTCCAGGATTTCCACGTAAATCTAATACCAAGGAGGTCATTCCTTTTTCAATTAATTCATCTAAATCGTGCTTAAACTCATCATAAGTAGTTCGTGCAAATCGATCAACTTTAATATATCCCAAGGTGTTATTTATCATATAATGTGCTGACACGCTTGTGATTGAAACTTCGTCTCTGGTAATTGGGAAATTTAATATTTTGTTTGTTGAACGCCTGTAAACCACCACATTCACTTTGGTTTCAGCTTCACCCTTAAGCGTTTTCATAACTGCGTCACTCATTTTTCTGTTACTCTCAAGCGTACCTCGATCAATTTTATTAATGCCTGCAATTTTCATAAGGCTATTGCCATAAAGGGTGTCCTTATTTGCAATAATAATTCTGTCTCCAGCCATTATTCCCGCTTTTTCGCTTGGCCCGCCTTTAATAACGCCGCTTACGGCAACTGAATCATTGTGCATAAGAAAAGATACTCCAATACCGGCAAATTTCCCTTGCATGCTTTCTGTAACGCGCTGTAATTCATCTTTTGGAATATATACGGAATGCGGATCTAACTTTGCCAACATGTTGGTAATGGCGTCATCAAGTAAACTATCGGTATTTACCTTATCTACATAGTCATACTGTATAAAGTTTATAAGCCGTTTTATTTTCGCTTCATTGGAATTGGAGCTAAAGATGACAGATTTATTTTTGAAGTTAAATGTGCTGCCAATAAAAATTCCTGCAGCTATGGCTATTCCAAAAAATAAAGGTAAATAAGCTTTTCTTTTAGTCATTATAAATTATTAAGATGGGTAAGTTCAACGCCTGCTTTTTTTAGAAACTCCAAACCTGTTTCATCTTTATAGGCATTGGCGTAAACGACTCTTTTTATTCCCGATTGATGTATTAATTTACTGCATTCTTTGCAAGGAGACAAGGTAATGTATAAGGTAGAATCTTTACAAGATTGTGTTGAAGCCGCCACTTTTAAGATGGCATTTGCTTCTGCATGCAAAACATACCACTTGGTATTTCCTTCTCTGTCTTCGCAAGGATTTTCAAAACCTGTTGGCGTTCCGTTAAAACCGTCAGAAATGATCATTCGGTCTTTTACAATGATCGCGCCTACTTGTTTTCTTTCGCAATAAGATAATTTTCCCCACTCATAAGCCATTCGCATATAAGCCTGGTCGTATTTTAATTGTTTCTTATTCATACATTTTTAAGAGGTTTCAAAAGTACTAAGATTCTAACAAACTCAACGTTAATTTTTTACCAAAATATTGCGGCTTTTAGCATTGGCAATACCAAACCAATGACTATGGATGAAATGATTAAAATCCAATCGCGTTTTGGAAATCGGAAAACGGTTTGAAAAATAAGCCCTATAATGAGCACAGCAATCACAATTAATAATTGCGCAATTTCAATTCCGAGCGCGAATTCCAGCAATGGAATTAATTTTTGAGTTGAATTGCCTATCAATATTTTAAAATATCCAGAAAATCCGAGCCCGTGAATTAACCCAAAAAACAAAGCGAAAAATAAATTAGTGTTTGTTTTTGCCAGTTTTGTGTCATTTTTTGCAAAAAAAACATTCACCAAAGCCGTAATAAGAATGGTGCAAGGAATTAAAAATTCAATCCAGTAATGGCTTATTGACACTACTTTATAGGCAGCTAAAATAAGGGAAATTGTATGTCCAATAGTGAACAATGAAATGAGCCACAAGATTTTTTTCCAATTTTTAAAATCGTACACCACTACCAAAGCTATTAAAAACAACACGTGATCATACGCATTCCAATCCAGCACATGAAAAAGTCCCTCTTTTAGAAAGAACATAAAATTATCCATCGATTTGATTATTTTTTGAGCTCAAATATAAAAAATTGTAGCCTTAAATCTTACTTAAACCAATTATTTACCATTTCTATTTCTATTGATTTGGCTGTTTTATGAATAAACTCATTTTTTACGACTTCATATTCATAATCTTTGCCCCATTCTTCAACATTTTCCGAAACTTGTTTGATGCTTTCACAAACATAAAGTATTTCTTCATTGGTCATTGTTGGGTGAATGGACATACGAATCCATCCCGGACGTTCAACCAAACAGCCTTCAATAATTTTTTCTTCAATATTTTTTGAAGTTTGTTGGTCTACATGCAACAAAAAATGGCCATACGTTCCTGCGCAGGAGCAACCTCCGCGGGTTTGAATTCCAAAGCGGTCATTTAACAATTTAACGATTAAATTAAAGTGCGCATTTTCAACATAAAAAGAAAAAATACCCAGTCGGTCTTTATGTTGTTCGGCCAATAATTTAAGGTTAGGGATTTTGGTTAACTTTTCAAAAACCAATTCGATGAGTTCATGTTCGCGTAGCAAAATATTTTTAACGCCCATTTTTTCTTTCAGCTGTATGGCCAACGCTATTTTAATGGTTTGCAAAAAACCTGGTGTTCCACCGTCTTCACGCGTTTCAATATCATCAATATAATCGCGGTTTCCCCAAGGATTTGTGTAATTCACTGTTCCGCCACCCGGATTATCGGGTACTATATTTTTATACAATTTTTTGTTGAAAATTAACACGCCGGATGATCCCGGACCGCCTAAAAATTTATGCGGAGAAAAGAAAATGGCATCTAAATAGGCTTCTTCAACTTTTGGATGCATATCAATTTCAACATACGGCGCGGAACAAGCAAAATCCACAAAACACAATCCGCCATAATGATGAATCATTTTTGCGATTTTATGATAATCGGTTCTGATGCCGGTTACATTGGAGCAAGCAGTTACTGAAGCAATTTTTATTGGCCTGTCATTATATTGTACCAACAATTTTTCGAAACTGTCAAAACACAATAAACCCGATTCCTGGCAAGGAATAATTTCAACATCGGCG
>PHDE01000205.1 GCA_002842505.1 Bacteroidetes bacterium HGW-Bacteroidetes-3
CACGCCATAAACCACAGCTGTTCTAATGCCATCGGAAGTTCCGGTAAGTATAGCTATTTTTTCTTTTTTTTGCTCCTTATTCAGCACCTCAACAAAGGTGGAGTCGTTTTTAAACAAAATATCCTGCTCAAATACAACCAGCGATGTGGAATCGACTTCAATTTCAAGATTGGCTACTGCCGTAAATCCGGGTTTAAGCAGGTGAAAGTTTGGGCTTTTCTGTAAGATGGCTTCAATGGGAAAACTTACAATGCCGTCGCGCTTCTCGCCTTTGGGATTAATCTTAGCCAGTCTTGCAGCAAAAGGTATTCCGGGTAGGGAGTTTATCTCAATAAGCATTGCTTTGCCGGGCGCCAGTTTGGGAACCACCATTTCGTTAACACCCGACTTAAAAATATAATTTTCCAAATCGGCAATAACCGCCAGCGAAGTCCCTTCGCTAAAAGTATTCCGTTCGGTAATGCTTGCGCCCCTGGCTAAGGGTAAATCAACAATAGTTCCCCGGGCTGTTGCCCGGATAACATTTGAGATGGAGGTATTTCCCGAAGTATATCCGTTCTGGGCAATATCATAAATTTTAGAGGCTGCCTCATAATCCTGTTGACTGATAAGGTATTCACTTTCAACTTGGTCGAAATCGCTTTTTGAAACAACGCCCTTTTCGAACAATTGTTTTTCGCGTAAATAAACCTTTTCGTACTGTTTCCATTGAATCCGGGCTATTTCCAATTGTTGGCGGGTTTGTTCAATGGTACGGGGATCGGGAATAATTTTTACCCGGGCAATGGAGTCCCCAATCTTAACTTTTTGTCCGGTTTCTACAAAATAAGCATCTAAAATACCCGAAAGACTCGATTTTACCTGTACCTCAAACTGTGGAAAAATGGTTCCCGATAATTTTTCGCTATGCCTGACGGTATCAACTGTTGCTTTGTAAGTCGAAAATTTTGAAGTCGATTTTGAGGTATTGCTTCGAATCATTAAAGCAACCACTACAACTAATACTACAATTAAAAAATAAATAAACTTTCTCATAAGTTCCGTTCTATTCCTGGTTTATGGCTTCAACCGGTTTCACATCGGCAGCGTTGCGGGCAGGAAACAAACCGGCCAGACAACCTGCCAAAACAATGGTTATAAGTGCTATCAATGCAATGGTAAAATTAATGTTTATTGTTGTTACCAGCGCCTGATCGCCATCGGCCGACGAATGAATAAGGGAATTAATAATTTGAATAATTCCCACACCCAGCCCCATACCTACCAAACCGGCTGCCAGCGTTACCGTAATACTTTCAATTAATATCAACCCCAAAATACTTTGGGGAGTTGCTCCTATTGCTTTGCGTATACCAATCTCACGGGTACGTTCCTTAACCACAATAAACATAATATTGCTGATGCCCACCACACCGCTTGTTAAAAGACTGGCGCCCAACAACCACAAAAAAACCTTTATTCCGGCAAAAAGCTTGTTAAAACTTTTGGCCTGTTCTTCCATGTCGCTGACAAAAACAGCCCGTTTGTCGCTTACTGAAAACCCCAGACGACGGGCCAGGTAATTTACTATCTTTTCTTTGGAAATCCGGGTATTTGCCCCTTCATCCAAAGTTAAACCAAAAGCCGAAAACTGAGGCTGGGTATTCATACATTCCTGAAATACCGGCATGGCTATAAACACCGCCGATTGATAGCTTTGCGTAAATAAATTACCCGACTGCAACACCCCAACAACTTTAAGTAAAGCCCCATTCACTTCGATAAAACTTCCCAAAGCATTTTCCGATTGAAACAATTCATCGGCCAGCTTTGAACCGATTACTGCTACTTTTCGCATTTTTAACTGATCGTGAGCATTCAAAACCCTTCCTGAGTCGGCTTGCAATAATTTAATGTCAAAATAACTGGGATATACGCCGTATACATTGGTGCGACTGGAGTATTTGGTATGCGAAACCAAAAGCGAACCGCTTACCAGCTCAGGCGAGATGGCTTTAATCTCAGGAAAAACAGCACTTAGCTGGTCCAACAAATCGGTATCAAAATAAATACTTTTCCCCTCGGCTTGTCCGGCTTGTATTTCAGAAGTTTTACCTCCATAAAACCAAAGACTGTTTTGCGCATACGACCCAAAAAGCTTCATAATTCCTGCTTGTAAACCTTCGCCGGCACCCAACAAAACCAAAAGAATTAAAATACCCCAGGCTACTCCAAACCCCGTGAGTATATTCCGTGTTTTATGCTGCTTAAGCGACTCCCACGATTCGGAAAACAACTCAAAAAAAAGGGCCAACTTAGTGCTGATTAATTGAAGCATAATCGGGGTTTAGCATGGTATTCCAATAATGACTGTAAAAATTTCTTCCCTGCATCAATTCATCGTGCGTACCTTTGTTTTGAACACTACCTTTTTCAATAACACAAATCTCATCAGCCAGATATCTTATACTGTGAAGACGATGGGTAATCAACAAAATACCCATATCTGGCTTGATTTGATTTAATATTTTATAAACTAGGCGCTCACTTATAGTATCCATTGCTGAAGTAAATTCATCCAGTATAAGTAATTCCGGCTCGTGATATAAAGCACGCAGAAATGCAACCATTTGTTGCTGACCTCCTGACAGGGAAAGTCCATTCTCCCCGACCAGAGTAAAAACATGGTCAGGAAACTGATTAAAATAGGTGTTCAATCCATATTTTAGCAGAAACTTATCAAACAATTCCAACAATTCCTTTGATGGTTTCATATGAGTTATATTAAAAAACAGGGTCTCGTTAAATATATGAATATTTTGTGGTACAATACCTAATTTTTTATGCCAATGGCTACTTGCAACTTCATCCAGTGGAAGATTGTTTATTTTTATCTGGCCCTCTTCAATTGAATAAAACCCTTGTAAAATTCCTGTTAAAGTACTTTTACCACATCCACTTTCCCCTATTAATGCAGTTATTTTTCCTTTTCTAACCTGTAAACTAAAATCATGCAATAATAATGAGCGCCCCGGATACCTGAATGAAATACGTTCTAATGTCAGGTGTTGAAAGCTATCTATAGTTTTAAGTCCATTTTTTCGCGTTCCTTTATAATGTACCAATTCAAACATACGATTGAAGGCAATTTCAGCCTCTTTAAACGAAACCATCATAAAAGTTAAATGAGCCGTTAATGGAATTATTCCTGAGGCAACAGTAAATACAGCGACTAATTGCCCAATTGAAAAGTTATCGTTCATTACCCTCGAAGAAGCATTCAGAATGATGATAACTAAATAAAACGTCCCTAAAAAACCAGTTACCAGATTTATTTTTAAAGAAAGTTTACTCATCTTTAACACTTTATCCTGAAACCGCTCGTAAATGGTAAGGTTTTGATGGTTAAAGATATCCGATAAGCCATGGTTTTTAATTACTTCTATACCACTGAGGGTATCTACATAATTACTTTGAGATTCAGCAAATCCTACCATCACCTGATTTTGAGCAGAAGTAATATAAGGCCTTGCTATGAAAATAAATCCAACATAAACAGGTATTATGGCTAAAGTTATCAGTCCGGAATCCACATTATATACAAATAAAAACCCCAGTGAACTAAGCAACAACAAAAACTCTATCACAAAGCTTCCTGCCAATTGCTAAATAAAGTTTTGTATTCGGGCGGTATCATTCAATCGGGCAATTAAATCGCCCTTTTTTCGTGTATCAAAAAATGTTTTTGGAAGGGCCAACAAACGTTCAAAGAAGGAAGAAACAATGCGTATTTGAAACATCTTTTGTTGTTGGGTTAACAGCCAACCTCGTAAAAATCGGAACACTACCTGTACTAAAAGTAAGGTGGTAAGCATCCAAATTCCCTGATACAACTTTTCAAAATTGTTATCGGGTAATATTTTATCGATTAATACCTGATTAAACAATGCAGCAGACAAACCCAAAAGTGCAACCAACAAACCTAAAAAGGTAGATGAAACCAGTAGTTGCATGTCATCAATAATTAATTGTTTTAGCCAGGTCTTTTTTTCATTCCCAAGTTTTTTTAAATTTTCAAAAGTTTCATTGGGTTCCAGGGTAAGGCATTTTTTACTTTTCCATAGTAAATCCAAATCTTCGAAAGCTAGGGTTTCCATTCCTTTACCCGGATCACCTACAAGAGCCTTTCCCTTTTTCTCACCATAGTAAATTATATAATGTTGTAATTTATTGGGCAGCTCAATATGCAAAATAGTAGGTTTGCCGTGTTCACGTAAAGCTGTAATATCAGCCTGGCATCCTTCAGCGGTAAAACCGGTTTCCTGTGCAGCCTGCCACAAACCCAACAAGGTAGTTCCCTGCTTGTTGGTTCCGCTGCGTTCGCGTAACACCTCTAAACCTA
>PHDE01000206.1 GCA_002842505.1 Bacteroidetes bacterium HGW-Bacteroidetes-3
GAAAAATTTTCCAACGCTTTTTGCAAGCTCAAATTTGAGCTCGTTATCATCTCCATAATTCTTACACATTTCAAAGAGATTTAATATCAAATAGAAACATTTAACATCAATGCAAAAGTTGTCTGTAAAAATATCAAAATTCTGTACCTATTCTGTACCCATTAAATAAAAAAAGGCTTTCAATTTCTTGAAAGCCCTGTGTTTACTAGTAGCGGGGACTGGACTCGAACCAGCGACCTTCGGGTTATGAGCCCGACGAGCTACCTGCTGCTCTACCCCGCGATTTGGATTGCAAAGATACATCTTTTTTTAAAAAAGCAATAAGATTTTTAAAATTAAAATTATTTAAGGTTACCTTTGCATTTTAACTCTTGAAAATGAATCACAAAGCAGGTTTTGTAAATATTATCGGGAATCCGAACGTTGGTAAATCTACCTTAATGAATGCCTTTGTTGGTGAAAAATTATCAATTATCACTTCAAAAGCGCAAACAACGCGCCACAGAATTTTAGGAATTGTAAACGGAGATGATTTTCAAATCCTTTTTTCCGATACGCCCGGAATCATAAAACCCGCTTATGAGCTGCAAGCTTCCATGATGAATTTTGTAAAATCGGCTTTTGAAGATGCAGATGTGCTTATTTATATGGTTGAAATTGGTGAAAAGGAATTGAAAGACGAGGTTTTCTTCGAAAAAATAAAAACAACATCCATTCCCGTTTTATTGTTAATCAACAAAATAGATATGTCCACGCAAGAAGAAGTGGAGGAAAAAGTTATTTACTGGAAAGAAAAAGTGCCTAATGCCGAAGTTTATGTGATTTCCGCCTTGGAAAAGTTCAATATTGACGGTCTTTTTGGACGCATTATTGAATTATTGCCGGAATCTCCTGCTTTTTATCCGAAAGATCAATTAACCGACAAGCCAGAGCGTTTTTTTATCAATGAAGCCATTCGCGAAAAAATATTGATGCACTACAAAAAGGAAATTCCTTATTCCGTAGAAGTGGAAACTGAAGAGTTTTTTGAAAGCGATAAAATTATTAAAATCCGTTCTGTCATTATGGTGGAACGAGAAACCCAAAAAGGAATCATTATCGGCCATAAAGGCGCTGCCCTAAAACGTGTGGGCGTAGAAGCCCGAAAAGATTTAGAGAAATTTTTCGATAAAAAAATTCACCTTGAATTGTATGTAAAAGTGAACAAAGACTGGCGAAGCGACAAACGCCAGCTTAGAAGATTTGGATATAACGATTAGTTATTCCTATCCCCAACCCTTTCCGAAGGAAAGGGAGTTTGATTTGAAATCAGCATAGTATTTACAACAAACAACGTTTAACATTTAACATATAACTTTTAACTTTTTAGCGTTTTCATCATAAACTTATAAAGTTCATCCATTTGTTTGTCGCCTGTTTTTTTTCCAATTTGTCCCAAAAAATACATAACAACCCATAAAATTGGCAACAGAATAACTATTGACAGTGAAAATCCATACTGCGATTTTAAAGTCCATTGCACATAGGCGGCTATCGAAAATCCGATAAAAGCTACCGCCATGGCAAAATGAATAAACATAAACATCGTCCATACTTGCGGTTTTGGTCCAAACAAACCTTTAACAATGCTTTTATTTCCCTCAAATTGTTCAATTTCAATGTTTAATTGTGGTGACCAAAAATGATTTTCTTCCGCAGGAATATCAATAATCACATGACCGTCGGAAATTACAATGCCAAACTTGCTTGTTTTATTTTTTGAAATATCTTTAAATTTCGCAATCAAATTTTGGTGACTTTCCTCAAATTCCATTCTAAATCGCGGACGCAAATAAATATCGCTGCTTTTTTGTTCATTCATATAATTCGATTTTTTTCAGGATTGAAATATACTATTTTTTATTATATGTCTAATTTAGAATTGATAACACCTAAATTTTCAAAATAAAAAAGCGTAATTTTGCAAAAAATTAAAAATCACATGAGTAATATTGTAGCCATTGTAGGAAGGCCTAATGTTGGAAAATCGACATTGTTTAATCGTTTGGTAAAACGACGGGACGCAATTGTTGATTCGGTAAGTGGTGTTACGCGTGACAGACATTACGGAAAAAGTGATTGGAACGGAAAGGAATTTTCGGTAATTGACACTGGCGGATACGCCATCGGTTCCGGTGATGTTTTTGAAGAAGAAATAAGAAAACAAGTTCAGCTGGCGATTGATGAGGCTGACCATATTATATTTGTTGTTGATGTTGAAGAGGGAATTACGCCGATGGATGTTGAAGTTGCCAATATGCTGCGCAAAATAAAAAAGCCGATTTTTATGGCTGTCAACAAAGTGGACAATTCCATGCGTGATGCCAATGCCGTTGAATTTTACAATCTTGGTTTGGGTGAATATTACACACTTTCCTCCATAAACGGAAGCGGTACCGGCGAACTTTTAGACGCTGTGGTTGCCGATATGGAAGAAGACGCTGAAGAAGAGCACGAATTGCCGCGATTTGCCGTTGTTGGAAGACCAAATGCAGGTAAATCGTCTTTTATCAACGCGTTGATTGGCGAAGAAAGAAATATTGTTACTGATATTGCAGGCACAACGCGCGATACGGTTGACACAAAATACAATCGTTTTGGCTTTGAATTTAATTTGGTGGATACCGCAGGAATCAGAAAAAAATCGAAAGTTAAAGAAGATTTAGAATTTTATTCGGTGATGCGCGCCGTAAAAGCCATTGAAGAATGTGATGTCGCCATTTTGGTGGTTGATGCCACACGTGAATTTGAAGGACAGGACGAAAACATATTTTGGCTGGCGGAAAAAAACAAAAAAGGTGTTGTAATATTGGTAAACAAATGGGATCTTATAGAAAAAGAAACCAATACAATGCGGGATTATGAAGCAAAAATAAGGGAAGAAATTGCGCCATTTACCGATGTGCCCATCATTTTTATTAGCGCTTTAACAAAACAACGTGTTTTTAAAGCCATTGAAACTGCTGTTGAAGTTTTTGAAAACAGAAAAAAACGCATTCCCACAAGCAAGCTAAATGAAGCAATGCTTGATATTTTTAAACAAAATCCGCCACCTTCCAATAAAGGAAAATTTGTTAAAGTTAAATATTGCATGCAATTGCCAACGCCAACGCCACAGTTTGTGTTTTTCTGTAACCTGCCTCAATATGTTAAAGAACCCTACAAGCGTTTTGTTGAAAACAAAATGAGGGAAATTTTTGACTTTACCGGAGTTCCCATTGTTGTTTATTTTAGGCAGAAGTAACCAATATTTAAGGTTGCTTAATATAGTTTTACTTACGTAAAGTTGTTTTTTTATTTGTATTTTTGAAACTAGTTTTAGCTAAAAATTTACAAAATGGAAGATATGATTTTCTACGATAGACTGCAGTTTGCATTTACTATCACATTCCACTATATATTTCCACAATTAACAATGGGACTATCTTTAATGATCGTTTTTTTTAAATGGAAATTTTTAAGAACTAACATTCAAAAATACAACGATGCAGCATTATTTTTTATGAAAATATTTGCTATTAATTTTACAATGGGCGTTGTAACAGGAATTCCAATGGAGTTTCAATTTGGAACAAATTGGGCTAAATTCTCTGAACTAACAGGTGGAATAATCGGGCAAACTTTAGCTATGGAAGGACTGTTTTCCTTCTTTCTGGAATCTTCATTTTTAGCACTTTTTATTTTTGGTGAAAAATTAATGGGTCAAAAATTACATTTTTTAACCGGCTTTTTAGTCTTTTTAGGTTCTTGGGCAAGTGGATGGTTTATTTTAGCCACAAACGCTTGGATGCAACATCCAGTTGGATATGAGATTTTAGAAAATGGCAAATTTGTACTCAATAATTTTTCTGCACTCTTTAGCAATCCTTGGCTTTTGCCTGCATTTTTGCACAACCAATTTGCCTCTGTTGTTACCTCTTCTTTTGTTGTAGCCAGTATTGGTGCATTTTATATTTTAAGAAATAAAAATTTAGAACACGGTAAACTATTTTTAAAAACAGGAGTAGTTTTTGGATTAATTTCTAGTTTGTTAGTCGCTTTTCCTACTGGAGACTGGAATGCTAAAAATGTAGCCACATATCAGCCTGCAGGTTTTGCTGCGATGGAAGGTATTTTTAAAACTGAAGACGCTGGTGCAGAAATTGTGCTGATTGGACAGCCAAATATGGTTGAAAAAAAATTAGATAATAAAATTGCTGTCCCAAATATTTTAAGCTTTTTAACCTATCAAGATTGGAACAAACAAATTCCAGGAATGGATCAGTTTACAAAAGAAGAATTACCAGATAATATTCCTGCTTTGTATTATTCTTACCATATTATGGTTGGTTTGGGAACGA
>PHDE01000207.1 GCA_002842505.1 Bacteroidetes bacterium HGW-Bacteroidetes-3
GTTAGCTAAGTTAAATTTAGGATTTTTAATTACAACAGCGGCAAAAAATAAATTTTTTTCAAAAGAAATTTAGAAATCTTGAAACGGTGGAGATGGTTTCCCTATTAATTGATAACTTTGAAACAAACATTAATTATTCAAATGAAAAAATACACGATACAAAAATCGCCATTTATTGTTCCCACTACCGACGGAAAATTAATAGAAGAGCATTTTGGGCACACCACCCAGCAAGGGGAATTAAGTTTGGCACACATGATTGCGCCGTCGCATTGGAGTGAACCTTTTCAAACACCTCAATTTGAGGAATATACCTATATTATTAAAGGAAAAAAACAATTTAATATTGAAGGGGAACTCGTTGTTTTGGAAGCAGGACAATCCATTAAAATAAATAAAGGAGTGCGGGTTCAATATTCAAATCCGTTTGATGTGGCATGTGAATATTTATCAGTTTGTTTGCCGGCTTTTTCTGTAGGTTTGGTGAATAGGGAGGAGGAATAATTCAATAGTTTTCTTAACCGCAAATAGCCACAATGAAAAAATCGCGAAGGGCGCAAAAAATTGAAATATAATGCCTTATAAATAGTTACTTTATTAAAATCTAAAGGAGCTTTGCGTAAACCTTTGCGAAATTAGCGGTTAAACAATGAGTGCCTAAAGTTTGGAGTGCCTAAAATGCCTAAAGTTAAAAAGGCATCAATTTTACTGATTTCTTAACCGCAAATGCCGCAATGAAAAATCGCGAAGGGCGCAAAAAATTGAAATATAATGCCTTATAAATAGTTGCTTTATTAAAATCCTTTGCGAAATTAGCGGTTAAACAGTATAATTAATTGCTTTACTTTCTCTCGCAGGCCAACAGCGTATTTTTCAGAAGCATCGCAATGGTCATTGGACCAACGCCGCCGGGAACTGGCGTAATAAATGAAGCTTTTTTGCTCACGCTTTCAAAATGCACGTCACCTGCCAAGCGGTAGCCGCTTTTTTTGGTTTCGTCTTTAATGCGTGTAATTCCAACGTCAATAATGGTTACGCCGTCTTTTACCATATCGCCGGTTAAAAATTCTGGAATCCCAAGCGCGGCTACAATAATATCGGCCTGGAGGGTAAAATCTTTTAAATTTTTGGTGCGGCTGTGCGCAATGGTGACAGTAGCATCGCCAGCTTTTCGTTTTTGGCTCATTAAAATGCTCATTGGTCGGCCCACAATATGGCTTCTTCCAATAACCACCACATGTTTTCCGGAGGTTTCCACTTTATAACGTTCCAATAATTCTAAAATTCCGAAAGGCGTTGCAGGCAAAAAGCAAGGCATATCCAAAGCCATTCTGCCAACATTTGTTGGGTGAAATCCGTCAACATCTTTGTCTGGATTCACCGCATTGAGCACTTTTTGTTCGTTGATATGTTTTGGCAACGGCAATTGAACGATAAATCCGTCGATGTCATTATCGTTGTTTAATTTTTCAATTTCGTGCAATAATGTTTCTTCGGTGGTTTCACTTGGAAGCTCAATTAAGGTGGAGTTAAATCCCACCAAATGACAGGCTTTTACTTTGCTGGAAACATAAGTCATGCTTGCACCATCGGTTCCAACCAAAATTGCAGCCAAATGTGGCGTTTTTTTTCCTTGGGCTTTTAATTGTTTTACCGATTCAGCAATTTCAATTTTTAAGTCATCCGATGTTTTTTTTCCGTCGAGTAAAATCATTCTTTATTAGTTTACAGTATTCAGTTTCAGTTTACAGTATTTTTTAATCTGAACTTTATCAAATGAATACTTTTTATTGTTAATTTCTATTCTTATTTTTATGTAAAAAGTTGTTGTTTAATATATTATTTCTGCCAACTGCTTCTGCCAACTGTTTACTAAATATTAAAGCTTTTTAACGCCAAACTTTTCAGGATTTGCAATCATAAAATTAATTAATTTTCCTACTTCAATACTTTTGGTTGTTAAATTTTGTTGAAGTTCTATATTTATATAGCTACAAGAATTAGAGAAATCAATCCAAACTTGGGTTTCTGAATTCTCGCTATCAGCATCCGTTAATTTACTGATGAAATGTTTTTGATATGCTCTTTTTCGATAAGCTTCAGCAATATTGGTACAAATAGATCTTGATGATCTCCTAATTTGATCAGTTAATGAATAAGTTTCTTCTTTTGGAAATGATTTTGTTAATTCGAAAACTTCCATAGATAGTTCAAATGCTTTTTGGTAGGCAAGTAACGTTTTGAAACTCATATTTTATAATTTATATTAAATTAACTGTCAACTGCAACTAAGCCCTGCCAACTTATTTCCCCATTCCTTTCATCATTTGCATCATTTGTTTACCGCCGCCGCCTTGCATCATTTTCATCATTT
The DNA here is from genome assembly GCA_002842505.1 of Bacteroidetes bacterium HGW-Bacteroidetes-3. Classification (GTDB taxonomy): domain Bacteria; phylum Bacteroidota; class Bacteroidia; order Flavobacteriales; family Flavobacteriaceae; genus Lutibacter. Next base: position 2,375 of record PHDE01000207.1, read on the forward strand.
TGCTCATTTGGGTAAATTGTTTCATCAACTGATTTACTTCTTGAATGCTTGTCCCAGAACCTTTTGCAATCCGCTTTTTTCTGTTGGCATCAATAATGATTGGTTCGCTTCTTTCTGCCGGAGTCATAGAATGAATAATGGCTTCAATGCCTTTAAAAGCATCGTCGTCAATATCAACATCTTTCATCATTTTGCCGGCACCGGGAATCATTCCCATCAAATCTTTCATATTTCCCATTTTTTTGATTTGCTGAATTTGTTTCAGGAAATCATCAAAACCGAACTGATTTTTTGCAATTTTCTTTTGAATTTTACGGGCTTCTTCTTCATCATATTGTTCCTGGGCGCGTTCAACCAACGAAACAACATCACCCATTCCCAAAATTCGCTCTGCCATACGGTTTGGATAGAAAACATCAATCGCCTCCATTTTTTCACCCGTACCAACAAATTTAATAGGTTTATTTACAACAGATTTAATGGACAAAGCTGCACCGCCACGCGTATCACCATCTAATTTGGTCAATACAACCCCGTCGAAATTTAAGATATCGTTAAATGCTTTTGCAGTATTTACGGCATCCTGGCCGGTCATGGCATCCACCACAAAAAGGGTTTCTTGCGGATTTACGGACTTGTGGATGTTCGAAATTTCGGCCATCATTGCTTCATCAACAGCCAAACGACCCGCGGTATCTATAATTACCACATTTTTGCCGGTTGCTTTTGCTTGTTTAATGGCATTTTTAGAAATTTCTACAGGATTCTGATTGCCTTCTTCCGCATAAACCTCAACGCCAATTTGCTCCCCAACCACTTTTAATTGGTTGATGGCCGCAGGACGATAAACGTCGCAACCCACCAATAAAACTTGTTTGTTCTTTTTAGTTTTTAAGTAGTTTGCCAGCTTTCCTGAAAAAGTTGTTTTACCCGATCCTTGCAAACCCGACATTAAAATAACTGCCGGCGCGCCCGATAGGTTGATGCCAACTGTTTCGCCGCCCATTAATTCGGTCAGTTCGTCTTTAACGATTTTTACCATCAATTGGCCCGGATTTAACGTTGTTAAAACGTTTTGTCCCAAGGCTTTTGCTTTAACGGTATCGGTAAAAGTTTTTGCTATTTTAAAGTTAACATCGGCATCTAAAAGGGCTCTTCGAACTTCTTTTAGCGTTTCCGCAACATTTATTTCTGTAATTTTTCCGTGTCCTTTCAGTGTGTGAAAGGCTTTATCTAATTTATCGCTTAAATTATTGAACATAGTCGTTTACCTCGTTTTTTTGAAAGGACAAAGATACTAAAAATGCAATAAATTTTAGAACGATTTTTGAAACTAAATCTGGAATTAATTTAGGGTAATTTCAATGAAAAAAACGATCCATTTTGTTTAAAAAGTCTTCTTAATTAACTTTTTGGCCACTCATGCATTTTTAAATTTTTTTCTAAACTCAAAATTATTTTTTCAAGTCGTTTTAACTTTGTGACTTCCTTTTTTGCTCCTGAAATTTGCAAAGCATATTCCTTCTGATAAGTGTAGGCCATATTTTCAAAATTCTTTTTGGCCAATTCATTTTTGTTTAATGCCTTCTGAAGCAATTCAGGAATTGCTATTTCTTTGTTGTTTTCGATTTTTTTTAGGCCCGCTTCTCCTAATAAAAAAGCCTCTTTAAAATAGTCAAAAAGTTGATTTTTATCTATTTCTGAAATGTTGTAAAATTTAATGGTTCTTGTGTGTTTTGCATTGCAATCGCCTGAAAATAATTGGTGTTTGTCGCTCAATTTAGCACCTTTGAAAAAGGTAATGGAAACATGCTTTTGAAAGGCCGCAAATCCGCACACCAGTTCCTTTTTGCTA
>PHDE01000018.1 GCA_002842505.1 Bacteroidetes bacterium HGW-Bacteroidetes-3
AATTAGCGAAACTGTACCGAAAGCTGAGATTACAAATCCGTAAATTATTACAGGCATCAAAAGTTCTCCCAACGAATCCTTTATGGTAAAAACGAGCAATAACAAAAATGTTCCAAACGGAATTACAGCAATTAAAATACTTGAAAATGAAACTTTTTCAATCCGATGCAAGACAATTTTTATAAATAAAATATGGGCAATTAAAAAAGAAATCAATCCTATTTTAAAAGGAAGCTGTCCTGAATACATTAAAAATACATCTCCAAACAAAGAGAAAATCAACGCTGTGGTATACCATTTATTTGTTTCAAAAACAGATCTCGTATACAAAAATAACAGTGACAGCATTATAAAAGGCTTAAATACATAGAGAAGGCCTTCAACCTTAAAAATAATTCCGATGATGTCTAAAATGGAAACGAGGATAAATACAAAAAAAGCAATTTTTTTAATCATTATAAAATGGGTTTAATTCCAATTGGGAAATATACAATTTTTGCTTAATTTATTTAATAACGGATTTATTCCTTGAACTAAGCTTTGTTTCATCACTTTAGAATCGTCTTTATGGCATTGTAAACAAGCGCCAACCAGCAATAATTGTTGCTGTTCTTTAACCGTGAATGGCCTAAAATCCAGTCTAGTTGAATTGATAATTCCTTTTTTAGCTTCTTTTAAAAATGGAATCCACGCATCTTCGGGCAAGTTATCATTTGGGTTATTTTCATATTCTGGCGTAAAATTCCATTTCCCTTTGCCGTCTTTTATTTCATAAACCAATTTTCCATTTCCGTAACCCAATGTTGCCGAATTTGAATGGCAAGACTTGCAATCGCGCACGCTTTTGGTTGTGGTATGGGGAGAATTTGCAGCGTACAATCTGAAAAAAGAAACATCCTTTCCAATTTCTTTTCCCACATAACTTCCTCTGTCTATGGTTAAAATCATTCCGGGAATTGCAGGTTCAATCAATCTTTTATTTTTAGATTCCCTCACGCCCATTGCCGGTTGTGATGAAGAGAATTCAGCAACGTGTTCTTTCCACTGCCCTTTTCCATATTTTTTGTCCAATAAATCGAAAGCTCTTGGCTCATCTTTGTCAAATTCATTATGGCAACCAATACAACGCGATGTCCAGTCAGCATGGCAAGTGGAACAACTTACATTTTTATGCGCATTGTCCCGGGAACAAATTTCGGACTGTGGTTTTAATTCGTGAATTTTCCCGTCTTTTTTACCGATTAAAAATGCTTTTCCCGTAGCATCAACATAGGTATTTACCAATGGATGCCCATCTTTTTTAACCGTTATAATTTGCTTGTTTGTATGTTTATAATCCCGATGTAAAAAAACCAATAAACTTTCCGCATCCAGTGAACTATATGAAGTTGTATTCGGTTTTTCTTTAAAATGACAATCGGAACATTGCAATTTTACGGCTTGTTCTGCGTGTGCATATTTTTTTCCGTCGCCCATGACTTCGTGAGAAGAATGGCAATCCACACACAACAAACCTTTATTATGGTGCAAATCTTCTCCTATATATTTATAAACCCGTTTGTCTTCAGAAACTTTAAAACCAAGTTTCTTATTAATATCTTTTTCATCCAACACTGTTTCCTGCCAACCTTCGTAATTTGTCGAAATTCTGCTAGAGCGACTGTGACAACCATAACAGTGTTCATTATTTACAAATATATTTGTGGCTGGGTGAAATTTTGGCAAATCTTTTTTATTTGAACTTAAATACTTCTTTAAATCATTTTTTGCTTCTTCAGAATAGTTTAAGTGACAAGCATTACAACCTCCACCTCTACTTAACTGCGTAATTGCGCCATATTCAGTCTTTTCTGCACCTAAATGACAATTGGCGCATAAATCCCTAATATGCTTATCTGCTGCTGAGTTTTTAATTTCTTTAATGTGATAGTGATTGTCAGGTGAATTTGACTCTCCAAAAATATATTTGTCTACAGCCACCAAACCGCTATTGGTTGTCATTAAAGAGTTTTCAATTTTAGCCAATTCATTTGGATGGCATTTCCCGCAAGTTTCCTTAGCATCAGCTAAGTTTCCCGGAATTAAAACCATTCCTTTATGAGAATCTTCTTTATCTAATGTGTTGGGATTCCCCAAATGACAACTTATGCAACCAATCAATTCTGGATTGTGGTAATCAGAATCTCCTTTAGTGCCTGCGTGACAATTTTGGCAAGATTCTTTACCTATATTTTCAATTTTGACATACTCGCCATCTTCAACAAAACTTTCCTGAAAATAATTTTTATTATTTAAAATGAATAAAATGATAAGCATCGCAAATACTAAGGTAAAACCGGCAATCTTGAAGTGTTTTATTCTCATTTGTACAGTTATGAAACAAATTTACAACAAATTAAATTTAAGCACCAACCATAAAATAACCAGTGCCAAAAATGTAATTCGTTTTAAAAGAGAGTATTAGCTTATTAATGCAACTTTTGTCACATATACAACACTGATTTACAGCTTATTAAAGTAACATTTGTTACCGCCTTTAATCCTTTTTAATGACATTTGTCACCCTATAAACTTGTGTCTGTAAATATCTTTACAATCGAAATAAATTAGAAATAAATTATTATACTTATGACTACTTCAAGAAGAAAATTTATCAAAATTTCTGCTTTAGGATTAGGGGCTGTAGCAGCATCAACAACTGCCATAAATATGTTTGGATCCAATTCATATATTGATGAGTTGGTTAAACAAAATATTTCCAAAAAATTTAAAAGAACTGCCACCTATTGCGAAGTTTGTTTTTGGAAGTGTGCCGCCTGGACGTATACAAATGAAGACGGAGAGATTAAAAAAATTATTGGTAACGAAAACGATCCTCATTGTTACGGACGCTTATGTCCGAGAGGAACTGGAGGCGTTGGAATGTATAATGACGAAGATCGTCTTAAAACGCCGTTAATCAGAACAACCGTAAATGGCGAAGAAACTTTCAGAGAAGCAAGTTGGGACGAAGCGCTTGATTTAATTGCCTCAAAATTTAAAGGCATTAAAGAAACTTATGGCGCAGAATCTATTGCTTTAATTAAACATGGAGCTCCAGGTTCACATTTAGAACACCTCTTCAAAGCTTATGGATCAGACACTATCGCTGAGCCTGCCTATGCACAATGCAGAGGACCGCGTGAAACAGGCTTTAATTTAACTTTTGGTTCTTGGGTAGGATCGCCTGAACCGACCGATATTAGAGATACAAAATGTTTAGTGCTCATTGGTTCACATATTGGCGAGAATATGCACAACTCCCAAGTTCAGGAAATGTCTGACGCCATAGATAACGGCGCCACCATTATTACTGTTGACCCGAGACTTTCTACTGCTGCAAGCAAATCAAAATATTGGCTTGCCATTAAACCCGCAACCGATATCGCATTAATGCTATCTTGGATGAATGTATTAATAGAAGAAGGCATTTATGATGCAGCGTACATTAATAAATATGCAACAGGTTTTGATGAATTAAAAAAACATGTAAGCCAATTCACCCCTGAATGGGCTTATGGAATTACAACCATAAAACCTGAAGTTATAAGAGAAACTGCAAGAGCTATGGCACATGCCGCTCCTTCAGTAATTATTCATCCCGGCCGCCACGTAGTTTGGTATGGCGATGATTCCCAAAGAGCAAGAGCCATGGCCATTTTAAATGCCTTATTGGGTTCTTGGGGGCGCCGTGGAGGATTCTACTTTAAAGAAGCTGCTAAAGTTCCTAATTTTCCGGCTCCTGCTTATCCAGAACCAAAATGGGGATGGAAAGAAATTGGCGAAAAATATCCGTTGGCACAAATGGGAATTACCACAGAAGTAATTAAATGTGCGCTACCTGATAAAGAGAATAAATTCCCTATAAAAGCGCTAATGGTTGCTGGCACAAACATCACCAAATCAATTCCTAACAAAAAATTATTGGAAGACGCCATGGATGCACTAGATTTTATGGTGGTGATTGATACGATGCCAATGGATGTCACCGGTTACGCAGATGTTGTTTTACCGGAATGCACTTATTTGGAGCGTTATGATGAAATTCGTTCCGCAACCAATAGAGAGCCTTCCATAGCCATAAGAGTTCCAGCTGTTGAACCAAAATACGACTCAAAACCTGCTTGGTGGATGGCCAAACAAATTGGTGAGCGTTTAGGTTTGGGCGATTATTTTAATTACGATGATTTCAAAGAAGTTATTGAATGGCAGTTAAAAGAAATGGGAACTTCTTTAGAAGAAATGGAAAAAATAGGGGTAAAAAATTATCCCCGCAAAAGTGGGTCAATGTATTTAAATGAAGAAGAAACGTATCATTTTCCTACAGATAATGGGAAAATTCATCTTTATTCCCAAGAATTAAAAGATTTAGGATTCGACCCATTGCCAAATTACACAAAACATCCCGAACCGCCTCAAGGTTTTTATAGGTTAAACTACGGAAGGGCTCCAATGCACACATTTAGCAGAACCGTAAACAACCCTAATTTAAACGATTTAAAAAAAGAAAATGACCTTTGGGTAAATCCAAAAGTTGCCAGAATAATTGGGCTAAAAACAGGTCAGGAAGTTTGGCTGAAAAATCAGGATGAAATAATTTCCACTTTTTCCATAAAAGTGAGAGTTACTGAAAGAGTTCGTTGGGATTCTGTTTATATGGTTCACGGCTTCGGACATCAAAATAAAAAATTAAGCCGAGCCAACGGTAAAGGAATAAACGATACGGAACTAATTACAAAAGTATTCACAGACCCAATTATGGGAGGAACCGGAATGAGAGGAAATTTTGTTGCAATTTTAACTGAAAACCCACATAAAAATACTGAGATATGAGATATGCAATGGTAATTGACACCTTAAAATGTGTTGGATGTAGTGATTGCGTTGTTGCTTGTCAAACAGAAAACGACGTGCCCATTGGGTTTTGTAGAGATTGGATTACAGAAACCGTAAATGGTTCTTATCCAAACCTCAATTTAGAATTAAAATCCGAAAGATGCAACCATTGCGACAATGCGCCTTGCGTAAGATGTTGCCCAACTGGCGCAAGCCACTCGGTTGCTGGAGGAATCGTTTTGGTGACTGCAGATGAATGTATTGGCTGTGGTGCTTGTATTGAATCTTGTCCTTACGATGCGCGATATCAACATCCGGATGGTTATGTAGATAAATGCACTTTCTGCCATCATAGATTGGAAAAAGGACAACTTCCCGCTTGCGTATCGGTTTGTCCAACAAAATGCATGTATTTTGGGGATTTAGACAATCCAAACAGTGAAGTTTCACAATTACTAAAAAATAGAAAACATAAAACATTGGCTCCTGAAGCAGGAACCAATCCACATGTTTTTTACTTAATTTAAAATTAGAATTATGCAAGAAGAATTATTTACAAGCGGAAGAAACATTCCACATATAGATCCATATTTACAAATATGGCACTGGCCAATATCACTCTACCTATTTTTAGGCGGACTTGCTGCGGGAATCCTGTTTTTTGCAGCGCTGTTTTATGTGATGGGAAAAGAAAAGGAGTATCCGGCAGCTGTTAAATTTGCTTCAATTATACCTCCAATAGCACTATCAATAGGTTTATTGGCATTGGTTTATGATTTAACACACAAATTATATACTTGGCGATTATACACAACATTTAGAATTGAATCGCCAATGTCATGGGGCGCCTGGGTATTGCTAATTGTGACACCTCTTTCATTTATGTGGCTATTCAGTTATTATGCTGAAATTTATCCAAAAACGGAAGAAAAATTACAGTTGTTGAAAAAATTCAAATTTTTGAAAACTTTTGAACAATTCTTAAAAGAAAATAGAATTTACATCGCTTATGCTTTAATTCCTTTAACATTGGTTTTGGGCGTTTATACTGGTATTTTACTATCTGCATTTAATGCAAGACCGCTTTGGAACAATGCTATTTTAGGTCCTTTATTTTTAACGTCGGGACTTTCAACAGGTGCTGCCGCAATTATCATAATGGCAAAAACAAAAAAAGAGAAACATTTATTCGGAAAAATAGATTTGGCTTTAATTATTGTTGAATTGGCATTAATCGTTCATATGATTATGGGTTATTATGCCGGTTCACAAGTGCAACTTGAAGCCATGCAATTATTAGTTGGCGGTGATTTTACGCTCATGTTTTTTGGGTTTGTGGTAATACTTGGACTTATTCTTCCGGCAACACTTGAACTTATTGAACTTATTGGCTATAAAGTTCCGGTAATAGTACCGGCAATGCTGGTTATTTTGGGCGGATTAATATTTAGATTCGTAATGGTAGAAGCCGGACAACTAACCCGTTTCTTATATTAAAACTATAAATCATGAAAAAAGAATTAAAACAAAAAAGTAAACACATTTATTGGAATCCATATTATGGAGGTTTTTTATTGGGAATTCTAATCCTGTTTACCTTTTATTTAACCGGAAGAGGTTTAGGAGCAAGCGGCGCCATGAAAAGCAGCGTAGTTTCAATTGTTGAATCTATTGCGCCAACCCATGCAGAAGAAAGTACTTATTATAGTAAATTTATGAATGAAGATGAATCTCCAATGAAAAACTGGCTGGTATTTGAAACACTGGGCGTATTGATTGGTGCATTTATATCTGGCGGCTTAAATGGAAGAATTGGCTGGAGAATACAACGCTCCCCAAAAATAACAAGCAAACGCCGACTTATTTTTGCTTTGGGCGGCGGTGTTTTGTTTGGGTTGGGAGCTCAAATTGCCCGCGGCTGCACAAGTGGCGCTGCGTTAAGCGGTATGGCCGTGCTTTCAACCGGTGGATTTATTACCATGTTGGCCATTTTTGGTTCAGCATACGCAACAGCTTACTTCTTTAGAAAAAATTGGATTTAACTAATAAAAAAATATAAAAATTATGGGACCTTTAATTCCTAACGGCGTAATTCCTATTGAATGGGACAATATTATAGCCATATTAATAGGCATTGTTTTCGGATTTGTTTTGGAAGCCTCTGGGTTTTCCTCCTCCAGAAAACTTGCCGGTGTTTTTTACGGCTATGATTTTGCCGTTTTAAAAGTATTTTTTACCGCTGCATTGGTTGCTGTAATAGGTGTTTATTATATGGATTACCTTGGCTACTTAGATATTAATCAATTATATGTTCACCCTCTTTATTTATGGGGAGCGATAATTGGTGGGGTTATTATGGGTGTTGGATTTGTTGCTGGGGGATTTTGCCCTGGCACAAGTTTATGCGCAGTCGCTATCGGTAAAATAGATGCCATCGTTTATGTGGGAGGAATTATGGTTGGAATTTTCATTTTTTCTGAATTATATCCATTATTTCAACCTATTTACGAAGGTTATTTTTATGGAAATGTAACTTTAGAAGATTCACTGGGCATAAATCCATACTGGTTTGTGTTTATATTTTCCATTATTGCCATCGTAGCTTTTGTAATATCTGATATGGTACGTAAAAAAACTAAAAAAATATTTTACTAATTTAAGAATAACACCATGGTTAAAAAAAAGATAGCGAAAGTTTTAGCTTTCAGATATAAAATTTTGGCGACAATTTTAGTTTTGCTGGCCGGCGGTTTGGTTTTACTGCCAAAGTATCAAAGGCATGAAGGCATAAAGCCTGAAGAATTACTAAGCAACACCATTAGTCCAGAAAGATATATCACTACAGATCAATTGGCCCATAAAATAATTAACCAAGATCCTTCTTTCATATTAATTGATGTTAGGGATGAAAAAAGTTTTGCAAGCTATACGCTTCCAAATGCCATAAATATCCCGCTTCCAAAATTATTTGAGGAAGATTCAGATAGCTACTTAAATCAAAATCAATATGATGTGGTGCTTTTTTCAAATGATAATTTTAATGCAGATCAGGCCTGGATTTTATGCAACCGTTTAGGGTACAAAAATATGCGCGTTTTAAAAGGAGGAATAAACCAGTGGTTTACAACAATTATTAATCCGCTGAAACCAGCTGAAAATATGCCTGCCGCAGATTTTGAATTGTATGCAACAAGAAAAGCGGCCGGTATGTTTTTTGGGGTGGTTTACCCTGATCAAGTAAAAGTCGAAGCACCTGAAAAAACAAAAGAGGCTCCAAAAAAAGTTATCACCATTGAAAAGAAAAAGAAAGCTGCAGCTGAAGGCGGTTGTTAATTTTAAAAACTTTTTAAAATACTATTTATGAAATGAGCATAACGGAAATTTGTGCAAGCACATATCAAAATATGCGAATTCCATAAGACCTATAAAAAACAATAATTATTCACTTATGAAAGAATTAGAAAAAACCAAACGGATATCAATAGCTGCAACGCTTTTTATACTGGCAGTAATCATAGGACTTTTAACCTACAAAAGACCAAAAAATACATACGCGAATAATACTAAAGATACCCTTGAAAAAATTACAGGCGAAAATTACTTCATCACTTTAAATGAGTTGAACAATCCTGATTATGTGTTAATTGATGTCAGAAATCAATATGAATTTGAAAAAGGCCATTTAGAAAACGCCATCAATATTTATGCTGCTGAAATTTTGAGTGATGACAATTCAAAAGTTTTCAATGAATTAAAAGACAACGGCAAGACAGCCGTTTTGTATGGAAATAATCCACAAGAAGTGAATCCTCCATTTCTTATTTTATACCAATTAGGTTACACCAATATGAAACTGTTGGCTGTTGAAAACAGCTATGTGCAAAATAAATTAATCACTATAAAAAGTGATATTGAAAAGCCCGAAGCAGATGTGGCTGCTTTTATAAACGAATCTATGAAAATAGCAAATACAAAACCAATTGTTAAAACAACAGCACCTCCCAAAAAAGTAATTACCGTTCAAAAGAAAAAGAAAGCCGCCGCTGAAGGCGGATGTTAGTGTTGATTTTCAAAAAAGACTGTCTTGATGACGGTCTTTTTTTTGAAAATTATTTTACATAAAGTGTAAAAATTTCAATTCAAAAATTTGCTTTTAAACAACATTTAAATTTTAAAATATCCTAAACAAACCGAAATTATTGTCGAAAAAATAACGCAAAATTTAGTTCAGCTTCAAAAAGTGAAAAGCGCCCCATTTTACGTTTCCTTTTATAAATCCCCCCGCTTCCGTAAAAAATTTAAAGAAGAAATTTAATAAAAAACACCTCTCAAAACACCTAAAACAAACCTTCATTTTACCCCATAAAATTTTCAACTTCATAACGTTCATAAAAGAATAAAAATATAAAGTTAAAATATTCATTGTCAATTATTTATATATGTAACAATTGCTACCAAAATATGTAACAATTATGACTGTGAAGAACAAATATGTATTGCATGTCACGTGACAAATGTCATACAAATACATGTCATCCATATTTAATTTTGAGGTATAAATTAACATTATTACCTAAATAAATATAACATAATTATGAAAAAAATAACATCATTTTTTGTGATATTATTTCTGACAACTACTTTTTTGAGTGGTTTTAAAAGTAATGCACAAGATAATTTAGACACACCAAAATCTGAGTTCGGCTTGTTGGTTCAATATTTAGAAGAAAACGGGAATTTTATTAATACCGAAGCGCCTGCAATTGTTTCAGCAGATGAAATTAAAGCAAACTTAGGCAATAAAAAATATTTGGTAATTGATATCAGAAGCGAAAGCTGGTTTGCGTACGGGCATATAAAAAATGCCGTAAATGTTGCAGCCTCGGAATTGTTAAATTATTTCGAAACCAAAATCACGCCTTCAAACTTTGACAAAATAACAATTGTATGTTATTCCGGACAATCGGCAGCATATTACGCAAGTTTGTTAAGACTTTCAGGGTACAGCAATGTCTTCAATTTAAAATGGGGAATGAGTTCTTGGGCCGATGAATTTGCTGAAAAAGCATGGGTAAAAAATTCAACAAATATGTTTGCCGACAAATTGCAGACCAAACCCAACGAAACGCCTGCAATTGGCTCATTGCCTATAATAAACACCGGAAAAGCAGAAGCAAAAGAAATTTTAAAAGAACGCGTAAAAGGCGCTTTTGCAAAACCTTACAGTGAATTAATTGTAAAAGCGGATTCTGTATTTAAAAGTCCGTCAGATTTTTATATCGTTAACTATGTAAATGAAGAAAAATACAATTTTGGACACATAGAAGGCGCCGTAAGATACGAACCTAAAGCTTCTATGTCTTCATCAACAAGTCTTTTTACGCTTCCGGCAGATAAAAAAATATTGGTGAATTGCTCAACCGGTCAATCTGCCGCGTATGTTGTCGCTTATTTACACATATTGGGCTATGATGTTTCAAACTTGGCTTATGGCTCAAATAGTTTTATGAATAAAACCATAGTTGAAAAAGGCTGGGATGGTTTTTCAGCCAAAGAAATTAAAAATTTCCCAGTTGTAGAATAAAAAAACGCCATAAGGCATAATTATAAACCAAAAATAGAAATTATGAAAAAACTATCGCTAATACTAATTGGACTATTATTCGTTCCGACATTTTTTTTAACCTCTTGTGATAAAGGTGATGATGCGGCTTTAAATACAACGCCTGCATTTACCGTAATGAAAGATTATTTAATAAACAATAATTTAGATGTCGATAAAATTTTAACAAGTGTAGACAATGTTTCTTTTGTTCAAGGAGCGCCTGCCGAAGCTGATTTACCTGCATTTTTAGCCAAATATTACATTATTGACATAAGAAGTGCCACTGACTATGCCACAAAACATATTACTGGCGCAAAAAATGTTGCTTTCGCCAATATTTTAGCTGAAGGTGCCGCAGCCGGAACAAAACCGGTATTGGTGGTTTGTTACACCGGACAAACAGCTTGCTACGCAACCGCTTTAATGCGTATGTATGGTTTTAAAAACACACAAGCTTTAAAATGGGGAATGTCTGGTTGGAACTCAACAACTGCAGGCGCATGGAACGGAAAAATTGGGGCTGAAGAAGCTAAAGGCCATGCAAATTGGACCTACGATGCAGCACCAACCAACTTAGTATTTACAAATCCTGCAATTTCAACTTTAGCCACTGATGGCGCCACAATATTAAAAAGCCGTATTGAAGCTGTTGTAGCCGAAGGATTTAAAACTGTGACAGGGACAGATGTTTTGAATTCACCAAATAATTACTTTGTAAATAATTATTTCAACGCGGCAGATTACTCGGCATTCGGGCATATTAAAAATGCCTACAGAATTAACCCGTTAAAATTGGCGGACAATAGTTATTTGGGATTGGATCCTTCAGCAAAAGTGGTAACTTATTGTTATACAGGCCAAACTTCGGCAGTTATTACAGCTTATTTGAGAGTTATGGGCTATGATGCCTATAGTTTATCTTTTGGTGTGAATGGATTATATAACACAAACACAGCCTGGACTTCAAACCAATGGGGAGTGGGAACAAGCGTGCCAAAAAATTTACCGTTTGCGGCCAATTAATATTTAAAGAAAAATAATTAAAAGAAAAAGCCCTAAAAAGTGTAAATGCACTATTGAAATTTTCAGTAATGTTTTATATATCAATAAGTAAAGAAAGTTTTAGGGCTTTCTAATTAAAACCCAAATAAACATGAAAACAAAAATAATTATCTTATTTACCGTATTGTTCTTATTTCAATTTAATACTGTTTTTGCGCAAGGATGCGAAGGCGATTTACCGGTTGCAGGTGGCGATGGCGTGCCTAAAACTAGCAGCACAACGTTCTTTGGCTATTTTCAGCCTCAATTTGAAGCTCATTTTACCGACCCAAACGAAAATACCTTTAAATTTAAAAGAGCTCGTTTTGGTGTTCGTGGAAGAGTGAATCGTTCATTCTCTTATTATGCGGTACTAGAAACAAGTGCATTTATTGGTGGAGGAGATGCATATTTACTAGATGCATTTATAACTTATGACAAATATGAATGGACAAAATTCTCTGTTGGATCATTTAAACAACCTTTTGGATTAGAAGTAAATACTGCTTGTAATAACCTAACCACCATTGATCGTGCGATTGTATCGGATCAAATTGTGGCACCTCAAAGAGATTTAGGCTTAATGATGTTGGGCGGAAGCAGTACCACTAAATTCCGCTATGCATTGGCTTTAATGAATGGCCGCGGATTGGGCGTTAAAGATAACAATACCAAAAAAGACTTCATTGGTCGTGCTTCTTATAAATTATTTGATTTTATGTCAGTGGGCGGAAGTTTTAGATATGGCTATCCAAACAACAACGATGTGGATCGCACTACTTATGGCGCTGAAGTAGCTTTAAATTACAATAATTTTAAAGTTCAGGGGGAATATATTTATGATGAAGGTGATTATAACAGAGCTGCCGATGGTGGTTGTGGTTCAACACCTTTGGAATTGGGAGCAAAAAGAGCAGGTGCCTATGTAATGGCTTCTTATGATGTAAATAAAAAATTGCAGCCTGTTTTTAAATATGAATATTTCGACCAAGATTTAGATCTTAAAAAAATTGGTTATCAAGAAATGATGACTTTGGGCGTAAATTATTTCTTTAATGATAACACGAGATTGCAAATAAATTACCAAAATAAAATTGAAACCGGACTTTCTGTAGACAATGATGCGTTATTAATGCAACTGCAGGTTAAGTTCTAATTTGTTATATAGTTATTTGAATTGAATAAACTCCTGATTTAAATCAGGAGTTTTTTTATTTATATTGCGTAATATTGCCATTAATTTCATTTAAAAATAATTAATATGACTACAGACAGAATCCTGTTAAAGGAAAAATTAAAAGATTATTTTTCTGAAATTTTTGAAAAAGAATTGATTGAAGAAATTATTGATTACGGAATATACAGAAGTCTTGGAAGCGGCGAAATATTAATTGAGATAGGCGATAAAATGACTCACGTGCCATTGATATTAAGTGGCGCCGTAAAAATTATTCGAGAAGATAAAAATGGCGATGATATCGCTTTGTATTTTTTGGAAAAAGGCGATACCTGCGCCATTTCTTTTATAAATTGCATAAACAGATCCAAAAGTATGTTTAGGGGAATTACAGAAAAGGAAACCGAAGGAATTTTTGTGCCTGTCTCAAAAATAGATGAGTGGTTGATAAAATACAAATCTTGGCGTCATTTTATTATTGACAGTTACCATATGCGTTTAATTGAAATGGTTGAAGCTATTGACAGCCTTGCTTTTATGAAGTTAGATGACAGAATATATAAATATTTGACGGACAAAGTTAAAATAATGCAAGACAATACTTTAATAATTACCCACCAAGAAATCGCCGATGACATAAATACCTCGCGCGTTGTTGTTTCCCGACTTTTAAAAATTCTTGAAAACGAAGGAAAAATAATCATTCGCCGAAACAGAATTATTATTGAAAATATTTAAAATGCTATTTAAAACCTCGAATTTAGGATAAAGAAACATACTTCATCTTATTATTTGGGCATTCCCCGCCAGCTGGCGGGTCGGGCTTTCCGTTTCAATCTTTTTTGGCGAAAAGCCAAAAAAGTATTTCCACTATAATCCCTAATGCAGTTTTAGTTCTCGTTTTCTTAATATCAACCAATCATTTTTAAATAATCAGTTTCCGAAATAATTGGGATGCCCAATTCTGTAGCTTTATCGCGCTTGCTCGGACCCATATTTTCGCCCGCCACCACAAAATCCGTTTTCTTGGAAATGGAACTTGCCACCTTGCCTCCATTGTCTTCTATGGATTTTTTTAAATCGTTTCTTTCAAAATGGGTAAATACGCCAGATACCACAAAAGTTTTTCCTTGTAAAATTGACGTTTTACCTACTTGAGATTCCGCAGTTACTTCCAATTGCACACCGTATTTTTTTAATCGGTTAATCAACTCAATATTAATTGGGTTGGCTGAAAAATTAAGAATGCTTTTCGCAATAATATCGCCAATTTCATCCACAGAAATTAATTCTTCAAAAGAAGCTTGCAATAAATTGTCAATAGATTTAAAATGCTTTGCCAATTTCTTTGCCACGGTTTCTCCAACAAACCGAATCCCCAAAGCAAACAGCACTTTTTCAAAAGGAACTTCTTTCGATTTCTCTATGCCTGCAATGATATTTTGTGCCGATTTTTGTGCCATTCTTTCCAAAGGAATAATTTGTGATTCCCTTAATTCGTATAAATCGGCATAATTATGAACCAAACCTTCCTTAAATAACAATTGAATTGTTTCCGCACCCAATCCGTCAATATTCATTGCTTTTCTGCTGATAAAATGTTGTATCCTGCCTGTAATTTGGGTCGGACAACCATATTCATTCGGACAAAAATGTTTGGCATCGCCATCCGCCCTAATCAATTCCGTATTGCAATCCGGACAATGCGTAATGTATTTTGTGGGTTCGGAATCATTTGGCCGTTTACTAAAATCTACGCCCACAATTTTGGGAATAATTTCTCCGCCTTTTTCCACAAAAACGGTATCTCCTACCCTAACATCCAGTTTTTCAATTTGATCGGCATTGTGCAGCGAAGCTCGTTTAACTATAGTTCCCGCCAACTGAACTGGTTCCAAATTTGCCACAGGCGTTATGGCACCTGTGCGACCAACCTGATACGTGATCTTTTTTAAAATAGTGCTTGCCTGTTCGGTTTTATATTTATAGGCAATGGCCCAACGCGGCGATTTTGCGGTATAACCCAATTCATCTTGCTGCGCCAAACTGTTCACTTTTATCACCACGCCATCTGTTTCATAAGGCAATTTGTAACGTTTAGTATCCCAATTTTCAATAAAGGCAAACACTTCATCAATATTTGTGCAGACTTTTAGGGTATTCGGAATTTTAAAACCCAATTTTCGGGCCATTTCTAAGGTGTCAAAATGGGTTTTGTTTGGATTTTTATTTGAAACTATTTGATACAACAAACAATCTAAAGGGCGTTTGGCAACTTCGGTGCTGTCCTGCAATTTTAAACTGCCGCTTGCCGTATTTCTCGGATTGCTATAAGGTTCTTCGCCAATGTCAATACGATCTTCATTCATCTTATTGAATCCGTCTAAAGGCAAAATTATTTCACCCCTTATTTCAAAATCGTCTATCAAATTTTCTTTTAAAACCAATGGAATTGACCGTATTGTTTTAATATTTGCCGTTACGTCATCACCCTGATAACCGTCGCCGCGGGTTACCGCACTTTGCAAAACACCATTGCGGTAGCTTAAATTGATGGAAGCGCCGTCGTATTTTAATTCGCAAACATATTCCACCGCTTCCGTGCCAATAATTTTTTTAATCCGCTTTTCCCAGTCCAGAATATCTTCTTTTGAATAAGAATTGTCCAATGAAAACATCCTGTTTTTGTGGGTAACAGTTTTGAAACTTTTTATGATTTCGCCTCCAACTCTTTGCGTTGGAGAATTTGGATCGAAAAATTGGGGATTTTCAGTTTCAAGCTTTTCCAGTTCCTTCAATTTTAAATCGAATTCCAAATCGGAAATGGTTGGGTTGTCCAGCACATAATAATTATAATTGTACTGGTTTAATGCTGCTCTAAGTTGATTTATTTTAAGTTCAATAGTTGAGGTCATATTCATAAAATTCTTGGCTAAATTAATCATAATTTTTGATTTTTAACGTCAAAAAAATTAACCCAAATCTCCACTTTAAGCTGTTTTTGATTGTAACTATAGTTACTTACGACAATGATAATTATCATATAGCGAGCTAAGCAACTTAAGTAACTTTACATAAAATTAAAAGCTGATTATAAAACAGCAAAAAAAAATATTTAAATTAAACCACTAAAAATGAAAAACTTAGTAATATTGGGCGCAGGTACTTCGGGCACTATGATGGCCAACCACCTTAGACCAAAACTCTATCTAAATAAATGGAATATTACCATTGTTGACCAATACAAAACACATTATTACCAACCCGGATTTTTATTTCTTCCTTTTGATATTTATAAGGAAGAACAAGTTAAAAAAGTTGGTAAAAAGTTTATTCCGAAGGATGTAAAATATATCCAAAAAAAAATAGAAAAAATTATTCCTGAAGAAAATAAGGTTGAACTGGAAGGTGAAACATTAGAATACGATGTTTTAATTATTGCAACAGGATGTAAAATTGCGCCCGAAGAAACCAATGGGTTAATTGGCCCACTTTGGAAAAAAGACATCTTCGACTTTTACACTTATGAAGGCTCTTTGGCTTTACGAGATAAATTAAGAGATTGGCAAGGTGGTAAATTACTGGTTCATATTACTGAAATGCCAATTAAATGTCCGGTTGCGCCTTTAGAATTTTCATTTTTGGCCGATTCATATTTCCGCGAAAAAGGAATGAGGGATAAAGTTGAAATTACCTATGTTACGCCGCTTTCAGGCGCATTTACAAAACCAACTTGCACCACAGCATTAAATTATCTTTTACAGGAAAAAGGCATCAAAATCGAAACTGATTTTGCCATAGAACACGTGGATAACGACACCAAAGAAATTGTGGATTATGAAGGCAGAAAAATTCCTTTTGATTTATTAGTAACCATCCCAACAAATATGGGAGATGAAGTCATCGCTAAATCGGGTTTGGGAGACGATTTAAATTTTGTGCCGACAGACCATAATACCTTACAGTCAAAAGCACACGAAAATATTTTTGTGATTGGTGACGCCACCAACGTTCCTGCATCCAAAGCCGGCTCAGTTGCCCATTTTGAAGCAGAAACATTGGCAGACAATATTCTGTTATATATTGATGGCTATCCATTAAAAAAAGAATTTGACGGCCATGCAAACTGTTTTATTGAAACCGGAAACAACAAAGCATTGCTCATCGACTTTAATTATGTGACAGAACCTGTGCATGGAAAATTTCCTTTCGCAAAAATAGGCCCGCTGTCACTTTTAAAAGAAAGCGTATTAAACCATTGGGGAAAATTGGCCTTTAGGTGGATTTATTGGAATATGCTGCTAAAAGGAATTGCAATTCCTTTTGTATCAAGAAATATGAGCTTTAGCGGTAAAGTTTTCGACATAAAATCAGAAAAAAAATAATTATAAACGATAAAAACTAAATATTATGGCAGTAAAAACAATCGCAGGAGTAGAGGTTAAAGTCACAGAAGACGGCTACCTAGAAGATATGACTCAGTGGAACAAAGAAATTGCAAAAGAAATTGCAAAAGAATTAGGCATTGAATTAACAGATAAACACTTTGAAGTTATCAATTATTTACGCAACAGAACTATCGCCAAAGAAGCGTTAACCATTAGAAGCGTTGGTAAATCGGGTATTGTTGACATTAAACAATTATATGAATTGTTCCCAAAAGGACCTTTAAAATTCTCCTCAAAAATAGCCGGAATCCCTAAACCAACTAGCTGTATCTAGTTTAAAATCATAAAAATGGAAACAAAAGAAAAAAAACCTTTAGAAAAAGTTTGCATTATATGCGCTAAAGGAAATTTAGAAGATGTATATGCCTCGTTGGTGATGGCAAACGGCGCCGTTATGGAAGGTATTGAAACAAATTTATTTTTCACCTTTTTTGGCCTTGAAGGCATCACAAAAAAGTCGATGAATCACTTGCACACCGCAACAACCGGAAATCCGGCCATGAAAATGCCAGGCGGATTGCCATTCCCAACCATGCTTGGTGGATTGCCAGGTGTTGAATCGGCTGTTTCAAGTATGATGAGAAAACAAATGGATGAATTGGGAATGCCTCCCGTTGATGAATTTTTAGAAATGATAACCGCTGGCGGCGGCACAATTTACGCTTGTAAACTTGCGGTTGATATGTTTAAATTAACCAAAGAAGATTTATCGGATGAGGTGAAAGACATTATCACCATTGGCGAATTTTACGAATTGTGCGATGGTGACAGAACCCAAATCATTTTTACTTAATCTACAAGCTATCTAGATTCTTTACCTTAACCCGACACTAAATTCTCTATTTAAATAGGGAAGTTAGTGTCGGGTTATCTGTTATTTCTCTTTAAATTTAAATTAAAGGAATTCATTACTGAAGAATCATACCAAATGTGCGAATATAATAGTCCAATCTCAACCATGTCCAATTGTACTAAATATTTGTTGCGTCGGCATTAACCGATGATATATATATGTTGGATTGAACCAAAATATAAATACAATTGGTCTCATTTCAAAACGATAAAAACTAAAATAGCATGAAAATTAGAGTTATTTTTGAGACTAAAGAATTAGAAAAAGTGAGGAATGCTTTTTTGTTTCGCTGTTCCGGCAAAAAACTAGGACAGTATGTTAAAGTTTTTCTAATTGGTGGGATCTTTTCTATTTATGTAATGAAAATCACACAAGTTGCAAAAACAAGACCTTAGATTTGTTTCTTAATGCAAGTAAAATCCTTCATAGCCATAATTTTTGTAATGATTTTCTCCGGAAAATTAGTCACTATAGACTCCAAGCTACTTGGGGTTATTTTCAATTCTGAAGAAATTATTCTTGTCAATCCATTTTGCGAAAAAAATATTTCAAAAATTTCCCAGGATAAACTACGTTTTAATCAAGCATCTTCAATAAACAATATTTCTGTTCACGTGATTTGCGCTTCTCCTTTTCAATTTGAAGTCCACAAATCGCTTATCTCACAAACCAAACCTTATTATCATGAATACAATTATCAAACTCAATCGATAATTAGCGCCTACCGTGATAAATTTTATCCACCGCCAAAAGCTTAATTCTACATTTTTTAACACCATCCAATTAGCCGATTTACTTTTTTGACAATCTGCCTTTATATTGATTTTTTAAGGAAATTATAAAAATCAACTGGCAGTTCTCAATACGGCTGTATTTATTAACCAATAATCCATACAAAAATGACAACAAAGATTTTGGTAAATCATAACTCGTTACAAGTCTTTCGAGTGATGTTAAGCGGAATTTTTTTGGTGGCGAGTTTAAGCCATTTATTCAATGTAGAAAAAACGCTCCAAAAAATTGACGGGGCTAAATTCAGAGAGATTGCTTATTTTTTTGGCGACCCTAAATTAATGATTATTATTTCCGGAATTGCCATGCTGATTGCCGGTTTTAGCCTGTTGGTTGGTTATAAAACCAAATGGGCTTCAATTGTGCTGGCAGCAGTTTTAATTCCTATTACGCTTACCGTTCAGGTAGGCCAAATTACCACTTTAGGGCCGCTATTTAAGAATATTGCAATTCTTGGCGGACTCTTATTTTTTATACTAAACGATTTTAATAACACCCAAAAAACATAACTCATGAAAAATTTATTTTTAAGCATAACCCTACTCGTTTCAGCTCTTTTCGCAACTTCTGGATTGGCCCAAAATACAATGCACCACAAAAAAAACAATTATGTGGTGCTCACAAAAACTATCCCGCAGTTAAATCCCATTATTTTAACTGCAAAAGCCTTAGCTGCGGAAGACGGAAATAAATTCGGGGATTTTCAAGTCATAATTTGCGGAAAAACCGTAACCGATTTGACCGATAAAGAAATGATGCAGAAATTTATGGATGATGCCAAAAAAGCTAATGCAAAAATTGTTATCTGTGGAATTTCACTCAAGCAATTTGGGGTTGATCCAAAAGATATTCCCAAAGAACTGGAAGTTGTGGATAATGGAATCTTACACAATTTTCAGCTTCAGAAAAAGGGATATTTTAGTATTGAACTTTAAAATGTGTAATTAAATTATAAAATAATATTGTATACAAGATTAAGGCGCTTTGTATATATTTAAAAAAGTCGAAACACACAGTTTTGGCTTTTTTTAATTTTAATAATAAGTAAACCGCCTTACTTTTGAAATGTATCTGGCCAACCTGATTACTTGGTGCGTATAGCCAAATTCATTGTCGTACCAAACATACAAAATCACATTTTTGCCGTCGTTGCTGGAAATGGTTGCGTAACTGTCGAAAATTGCCGGTGCGGCAGTTCCAACAATATCGGAAGAAACCAATTCATTGCTCAAAGAATATTTAATTTGTTCCACCAAATCACCTTCCAACGCATATTTTTTCATCATTCCGTTAATGGTTTCTTTGCTTGCGGCATTTTCCAACCGCAAATTTAAAATTGCCAATGAACCGTTTGGAACCGGAACACGAATGGCATTTGAGGTTAATTTTCCTTCAAAAGAAGGCAACGCTTTAGCAACAGCACTTCCTGCGCCTGTTTCGGTAATCACCATATTTAAGGCTGCCGCTCGTCCTCTTCTATATTTCTTGTGCATATTGTCAACCAAATTCTGGTCGTTTGTGTAGGCGTGAATGGTTTCCAAATGGCCATATTCAACGCCAAAATTATCTTCAATAACTTTTAAAACCGGTGTTATGGCATTTGTGGTGCAGGAAGCTGCTGAAAAAATGTCGACTTCATTCGGGTCGTACTCCAAATGGTTTACGCCGTGAACAATATTTGGAACGCCTTTCCCCGGCGCAGTCAACAAAACTTTTGAAACGCCTTTCGATTTTAAATGTCTGCCCAACGCCTCTTTATCCCTAAAAGCGCCAGTATTGTCAATCACCAAAGCATCAGAAATTCCGTAGGCTGTATAATCAATTTCTTCAGGCGCATTTGCGGAAATGACATTCACGGTCAGGCCATTAATGATTAAGGCATTTTTTTCAACATCAACAGTTACGGTGCCGTGAAAATCGCCGTGAACCGAGTCATTTCTTAACAAAGAAGCTCTTTTTTCCAAGATGGATTCATTAATTTCACCGCGTGTCACAATGGCTCTTAATCGCATTAAATTTCCTTTTCCGGTGCGCGCCATTAATTCTCTGGCCAATAAACGGCCAATACGGCCAAATCCATAAAGCACCACATCTTTTGGTTCAATATTTCCTGAATTTTTAGCTTCTTTCAATTTGTCTTCAACAAAATCTTTTACGGATTTTGGTTTATCGTCCAAATGAAACTCAAACACCAATTTACCGATATCCAATTTTGAAGGCGGCAAGTGTTGGTTTTTAATTTCTTTTGCAATTTCAACAGCTTCAAAAATTGAAATTGGTTTTTCCACAAAATTGCTGGCGTATTCAAACAGACTTATAATTTCACTAACATTTCGATCATTTAATTGATTTCTGAACAAAACCAATTCTATGGTATCATCATACCATAAATCGTTAATAATTCTAATTAATTCAACTGCTGCCCTTCTTCGTTCGGTTTGAAAAGCAAGTTCTTTTTCGTAAAGTTCGTTAAATGACATATTAAAATTGTTTCGTTTAAATTTTCAGCAAAAGTACCCATTTCAAACGATTTCGCAACACATTTATCCATAAAAATTTATCGCATAAAATCAAAAGAAAAGCCGCTTTAAAAGCAGCTTTTATTTTGTTCATCACAATACACCAGTCTTCACTCATCGGACTTCCAACTTCCATCTTCCGTCTTCGGTCTTCCGTCTTCCGTCTTCCATCTTCCATCTTCTCTACCTAAATATATACCGTTCCTGTTCTCCTTTTAAATTCAGCATTTCTATGCGCAAAACTTCATTGTCAGATTTATTGGCAATCATATTGTTTACATCATCAACCGAAAAAACTTTTTCATTATTGATTGCGGTAATTACATAACCCTTTTTAACTCCATAATAAGCCAATTCTTTATTGGTGATCTCAGAAATTCTTACGCCATTGCCAATGTTTAGTTTCTTTAATTCGGCTTTAGATAAATTTTCCAAGTCTAAACCCAATGCTGAAACTTTAGTGACTTCATATTTAATTAAAGTAACATTTACATTATTCAGTTTGCCATTTCTTAAGAATGAGACATTAATCACATCATTTGGTCTTTTGGAGCTTATATAGCCATTTAAATCGGCAAAAGTCGCTATTTTAACTTGGTCCAATTGCACAATAACATCATTGGCTTTTAACCCGGCTTTTTTGGCGCCTGAATTTTCAATCACATTTGAAATATAAAATCCGCTGGCATTGTCAATATTTAATTTATCGGCCAATTCATTGTTTAGCTCAACGCCGTTTATTCCCAAAATAGCTTTTTGCACATTCCCAAACTCCATTAAATCCTCAATCACTTTTTTGGCAATATTGGAAGGAACCGCAAAAGAATATCCCACAAAAGCGCCAGTCATTGAAGAAATGGCTGTATTTATCCCAATAAGTTCACCTTTGGTATTCACTAAAGCGCCACCACTATTTCCTGGATTTACTGCCGCATCGGTTTGAATAAAAGAATCTATGCTGCTGTTACCGTCCAAATCTCTGCCTTTGGCGCTAATAATCCCGGCAGTTACGGTAGAGGTTAAGTTATACGGATTCCCAACTGCCAAAACCCATTCGCCCACTTTTACGGCATCAGAGTCGCCAAGTGTTATGTAAGACAAATCTTTTGCATCAATTTTAAGCAAGGCGATATCACTGGCGGTGTCTGCACCAATTAATTTGGCTTTATAGGTTTTTTTATTGTTAAGGGTAACCTCAATATCCGTAGCGTCTTTAATTACATGATTGTTGGTGACGATATAACCATCTGCCGAAATAATAACGCCGCTTCCCGTTCCTATTTGTGAAAATTGCCTTGTGCCATTTCCTTGGCCATAAAAAAACTCGGCAAATGGATCTTGCATTGTTTTAAACATCGTGTTTTTTACGTGAACCACCGCATTCAGCGTTTTTTCGGCGGCAATCGTAAAATCGGTATTTTCTGCGGAAGCTGAATAGGCATCGGTGTAATTTGTGGCAACCGTTTTTAGCCCGGAATGCTCAATTTCATCAATTTTAACATGAGACCTTTCAAAAAACAGCAAATAAGCACCTAAGGTAATTGCGCCTCCCAAGGCAGAAATTAATACCAGACTTATTATTTTTTTCATCATCTTATTTTTTTTAAATTAACACCCAAAATTAGGGATTTATTATTTTTAAAAAAGAGGTTTAACGGTTTGTTAACGCACTTTTAACTGATTTTAACAATAAAAGTTTAGCTTCGTTTTTTTTAATAATACTCTTCGGAATTTAGTACATTTGCAGCAATGGAAATTCATTTTTATAAATATCAGGGCACAGGAAACGACTTCATTATTATTGATAACAGAAATCTTGATTTCCCTAAAAACAATGTTGAACTTGTTCATAAATTATGTGACAGAAGGTTTGGTATTGGTGCCGATGGATTGATTTTATTGGAACCTTCCGAAAAACAGGATTTTTCCATGATATATTATAATGCCGACGGAAAAGAAGGAAGTATGTGCGGAAATGGCGGAAGATGCATTGTGGCTTATGCAAAAAAACTGAATATCATAAAAAGTAAAACCACTTTTGAAGCCACCGACGGACTTCACTTCGCCGAAATTGAAAATGACTTGGTGAATTTGCAAATGGCGGATGTTGAAAATATTGAAATTCACAATACGCATACTTTTTTAAATACCGGCTCGCCGCATCATGTCAGTTTTTGCGATGCTGTTGCAATCCTGGATGTGGTTGAATTGGGGTCTAAAATCAGGTATGGCGCCCCTTATTTAGAAGCGGGGACAAACGTTAATTTTGTGGAACAAATCTCCGAAAATTCATTTAAGGTAAGAACTTATGAGCGCGGCGTGGAAAATGAAACATTGGCTTGCGGAACCGGCGCTACGGCTGTGGCAATTGCTGCCAACAAAACAAATAAAACTGCTGAAGAAAGAATTTATATTGAAGTTTTAGGCGGCAACTTAGAAGTTTCCTTTAAAAAAGAAGGAAATTGCTATAAAAATGTTTTCTTAAAAGGTCCGGCTCAATTTGTTTTTGAAGGCAAAATCACTGTTTAATGGCAACTTTACACGGCAAAAATAGCAACCTTCGCGCTTTAGAACCTGAAGATCTGGATTTTTTATTTTCTGCGGAAAATGATGAATCCTTCTGGGAAATTAGTGGCACGCAAACTCCTTATTCCAAATATATTTTACAAAAATACATTGAGAACGCGCATCAGGATATTTATGAAGCCAAACAATACCGATTTGTTATTTGCAATGCACAAAATATTCCTGTGGGCATGATTGATTTATTCGATTTTAATCCGCAACACAAACGGGTTGGCGTAGGAATCTTAATACTTCCTGAATATCAAGGCCAAAATTTTGCTTCAGAAGCGTTGGATATGGTAATTGATTATGCTTTTACCTATTTAAACGTGCATCAAATTTTTGCAAATATTACGGCCGACAATATTAAAAGTATTGCTCTTTTTGAGAAATTTAATTTTAAAAAAATCGGCATAAAAAAAGAGTGGATTTATGCAAATTCCCAATATAAAGACGAAATTTTATACCAATTAATAAAAACCCCAAATGAATACTAAAAAACTTTTTCTGCTTATTATCAGTTTATTGTTTGTTGTTGTCAGCGTTTTAGGTTTCAGCCTTTACAGTAAATTATTTAAAGCCAATGTTGTTGAAGACGGTTTTTTATACATTCCAACAAACAGCGATTTTAAGGAAGTTAAAAATTTAGCGCGTCCGTTTTTAAAACGCGTAAAACCTTTTGTTTGGGTAGCCGAAAAATTAAATTACCCTGAGACTATAAGACCCGGGAAATATAAAATTTCGGAAGGAATGAGTAACCTTGAACTGGTGAGGATGCTGAGAAGCGGCAAACAAACCACAGTCAATTTATCATTTAATAACCAAGATACTTTTGAAAAACTTGCAGGAAGAATTTCCGAGCAAATTGAAGCTGATTCTGTTTCACTTCTCAACGCTTTTACTGATCGTACTTTTTTAAATGAAGCCGGATTAACGGATTCCAACGCAATAGGAATGTACGTTCCAAACTCTTATGAATTTTATTGGAACACCACTGCTGAAGAATTTAGGGCTAAAATGCTGGCGGAATACAATAAATTTTGGGATGAAAAAAGGTTGGAAAAAGCAAAAAAATTAAAATTGACTAAAAATGAAGTCATTACGCTTGCTTCAATTGTTCAAAAAGAAACCGCAACGATAAGTGAAAGACCCATTGTTGCAAAATTATATTTGAACAGATTGGCAAATGATTGGCCCTTACAAGCCGATCCAACCATCATTTTTGCATTAAAACAGCAATTGGGAGACGATATGGTGATTAAAAGAGTGTTTTCAAAAGATTTGGAAATTAACTCGCCTTACAATACTTATAAAAACACAGGTTTGCCTCCGGGCCCAATCTCCATGCCCGATATTTCTTCCATTGAAGCCGTTCTTGATCCTGCCAATCACGACTACTTTTATATGTGCGCCAGCGTTACAAAGTTTGGAACCCACGAGTTTGCAAAAACCTTGGATCAGCACAATAAAAATGCAGCTAAATACCAACTTTGGCTTAATAAACAAGGCGTTAACAGATAACCTCATAAAAATTGCGTTTAGAGCTTTTTCCCAAAGCAAACCCAATTTTATTGCCAATTTCTGCTATTTTAATTTTAATTCAATAAATCGCAAGGTTTGTTAAATTTTTACTAAAAGATATGCCGTTTTTTCAATTTTTATGCTGTTTAATAAATAAGTTGTATATTTGCAGCTGAAAATTTAATAGGCCAAACACCATTAAATTATGAAAAAAACAATATTTTTTACAATTTTACTGACCATAGGGGTTTTTATATCAAGTTTTACCAAAGATAAAAAAAACGTTAGCAGTACAATTATTTCCACCAACGAAATCGCCTTTGTCCCAACAGAAAAAGAGATTTCCCCAATCAAAAAAAGCGTTATTCCTTTTGTTGGCAAATCATTCAATGGATTTAAAGAAGCTGTGGCTTTTAGGGAATCTGGCGGAAGATATGACATTGTTAGCTCATTCGGATATTTGGGCAAATATCAATTTGGAGAATCTACCTTGAAAAGATTTAACATTCACGACAAGGAACATTTCTTGGAAAATCCGGAATTACAGGAAGATACGTTTATGGCATATTGTTCCTTAAATAAATGGATTTTAAGGAAAGAGATCAAGAAAAAGGTCGGAAAAACAATAAATGGTGTTTTAGTTACGGAATCGGGCATTCTTGCCGCTGCACATTTGGCAGGCTCCGGAAACATTAAAGAATACCTAAGAACCAATGGCCAATATCGATTTAAAGATGCTTTTGGCTCTTCAATGCAACACTACCTAATAAAATTTGCGGGCTATGACACTTCAATAATTGAGGCAGAAAAAAATCCGACAGTATTATAATTTGAATATTTTTATTGATTAAAAAGGTCTTTATAATATTATTTTATTCTTTATGAATAATAAATATTGTGGGTCTTTTATTCAAATCAGGACGCTCATTTTTCCAATCCTTAATCTCCAACGTTTTTATATATTCCGATGACAAAGTAATGTCACAGGCAACGCAAAGCTTGGTTGCCGGATTTAATGTGCTTTTTAAATCGATAAATAATTTTTCATTTCTGTAAGGCGTTTCAATAAAAATCTGTGATTGATTTTTTTCCTTCGACAATTTTTCCAAACTTTTAATGGCTTCTTTTCTTTCAGAAGCTTCAATAGGCAAATAGCCGTTAAATGCAAAATTTTGCCCGTTAAAACCTGAAGCCATCATTGCCAAAATGATGGAAGATGGCCCAACCAAAGGAATTACACGTATGTTTTTTTGATGTGCCAATTTAACAATTTCAGCGCCCGGGTCAGCAATGGCAGGAACTCCGGCTTCAGAAAGCAACCCTACCGAAATGCCATTGGTACAAACATCCAAATAAGTGCTTACTTCCAATTGATCAGCATATTTGTCCAAACTAAAAATTTTTAATGAAGGCTGTGATTTTTCCGGGGCAATTCTTTTGATAAATTTACGCGCTGTTTTTTCGTTTTCAACAATAAAGCAATCCAGTTTTTCAATCACTTCTTTAACCAAATATGGAAGCACTTCCAATGGCTCATTGTCACCTAAAGTTGTTGGAATTAAATATAAAAAGCCCTTAGAATTATTCATTTGAATTTATTTTTTTGGCAATGATGTCACAAGCCTCATCCAGCATGTTATAAACGCTTTTAAATCCAAAATCTCCACCGACATAAGGATCAGGAACATCTAAATTTTCATTTGGAAACACTTCATTTAAAATCATTTTCACTTTCTTCCTATCCTCTTCATTTTTTGCCATTTTAATGACATCTCGATAATTTGAACTGTCCATCACATAAATTAGGTCAAATTCATCAAAATCTTTTAACGAAAATTTTCTGGCTCTTTGGCCGGAAATGTCAATGCCATTAATTTTTGCGATATTTATGGAACGAACGTCCGGTCTTTCGTTAATATGATAGGCGCCAGTGCCGGCAGACTCAATAATTACGTTTGCCCTGAAAAGCTTGGATTTTAAAATTCCTTCTGCCAATGGTGAACGGCAAATATTGCCGAGACAGACCATTAATATTTTAGTCATTTTGAATTGTTAAAAAGTAAGTTTTTTGGTAATATCATCCACATACTTTCTAAATTGCTTGTCGGTTTCCGTTAAGTTATCAACAGTTTTACAAGCATGAAGCACTGTGGCGTGATCTCTTTTCCCTATTTGGGAACCAATGCTGGCCAATGAGGCTTTTGTCATCCTTTTGGCAAAATACATAGCCAGTTGGCGAGCTTGAACTATGTGGCGCTTGCGTGTTTTTGATTGCAAAGTAGCCACATCCAATTCAAAATAGTTCGAAACAATTTTTTGAATATACTCAATGGAAACTTCGCGTTTGGTGTTTTTAACAAATTTATCCACAATTTGTTTTGTCAACGCCAACGTAAATTCCTTTCTGTTAAATGATGCTTGGGCAATTAAAGATATCAACACGCCTTCCAATTCCCTCACATTTGATTTTATATTTTTTGCAATATATTCCACAATTTCAATAGGCATTTCCACACCGTCCCTGTACAATTTATTTTGCAAAATTAAAACACGGGTTTCATAATCAGGCGCCTGAAGTTCAGCCGACAATCCCCATTTGAATCGGGAAAGCAATCGTTGTTCAATATCCTGCATATCAACCGGGGCTTTATCCGATGTCAATATCACCTGTTTTCCGTTTTGGTGCAAATGGTTAAAAATATGGAAAAACACGTCTTGTGTACCGGTTTTGCCCGATAAAAACTGAACGTCATCAATTAATAAAACATCTATCATTTGATAGAAATGAATAAAATCATTTCTGGAATTTCCTTTTACGGAATCTATATATTGCTGCGTAAATTTCTCGGAAGAAATATACAGCACAATTTTATCAGGATATTTATCTTTAATTTCAACACCAATGGCGTGCGCCAAATGTGTTTTGCCCAAACCAACGCCGCCGTAAATCAATAAAGGATTAAAAGAGGTTCCGCCAGGTTTATTGGAAACAGCCATACTTGCCGAACGCGCCAACCTGTTGGAATCGCCTTCAATAAAATTTTCGAAATTGTAATTTGGATTTAACTGCGATTCAATTTTAACTTTTTGAATGCCCGGAATAATAAACGGATTTTTCAATTCACGTTTATTAACATCCATTGGAAATGAAATCCCTTGCTGAGTTATCGGATTTCTGTTTGAGCTTGGGATTTTTACGGTATGCGGATTATTGCTGCTGTAATTGTTTTCCATACGAACATCATAAATCAGCTTTGCGTCTTCACCCAATTGTTTCACCAAAGCTACCCGCAATAATTTAATATAATGCTCTTCCAGCCACTCATAAAAAAATTTGCTAGGTACCTGAATTGTAAGTGCTTCACCAGATAATTTCACTGGTTTGATTGGCTCAAACCAAGTTTTATACGCTTGTGGTTTAATGTTATCCTGAATAAAAGATAGGCATTCCTCCCAAACTGATGATGCAGTTTTAGTCATTATTAATACAATAGTATTTAAAGTTACAATTTAGTTGACGCTCTCAAAGTACAATTTAAGAGATATTTTTGGCTTTACAAAAATGTGAATAAATTTTAGCATAAAAAAATAAAATCACTATTGATTCTTATTTTTTTTTTGCGTAACATGAAGGTCGTAAAATAATAAAAATGAAACGAGCATAACAAATTTTGATACACGAAGGAATGATTAATAGCGAACAGTCCCGAATTTTCGGGATTACCGCTAAAAAATAAAATTTAAACA
>PHDE01000019.1 GCA_002842505.1 Bacteroidetes bacterium HGW-Bacteroidetes-3
GTACGAGGAATCTCATAATTGTTAGCTAATTTGATGTTATTCCTCCTTTGGCGGAATGACAAATATCCTTAACTTAATGACATTGCCCCGAAGGGGGAATTTTACCTTAAAAAAGCATAAATTCTTTTTATATTTCTAAACAAACTCCCTTTCCTTCGGAAAGGGTTGGGGATAGGATTAAAAGTTGTCTTTTTTTCTCTATTCTCTTCTCTCTTTTCAATTATTAATTATTCATTTTTAATTATTCATTAAAAACCTGTCCCCGATGAGGTTTCAGCGCATCTCTATAGGTTTTCATATCTGCCTCATCAACAACAATATAAGCAATCGAATGCATTGCTGAAATAACAGAAAAATCAATTTCGTAAAAATGTAATTTTTCTATTAGTGCAAATTCTTTCAAATGAATGCAGTGGTGCTCGGCGGTTTTTTGGGAAACATCACCGCGAAAATCCCAAATCAATTTTAATTTTCTGTCCATAATAATTGTTTTAATCATTGCTCACATAAACCAATAATTCTCCACCTTTGAAAGAGATTTGAACCTCATTGTGAAACGCTATATTTCTTGTTCCAATGCGTTTCCCAAAAGTTAAAGTTTCATTTATAATTGGGTAGGCCAATCCTTCCGTAAAGATTTCGTGGGCAATTGGAAAAGGAATCAATGAAATATTTTTGCCTTTTACATTGGTGAGTGTAATTTGTTCTTCAATAAAGAAGTAGGTTCCAAAATCATCGAAAAAGGAAATTTTCAAGCTATTTTTCCATTGCAGTGCCGTACTGATATTTCCTAAAAAATGATCGTGTTCTTTTCCGCTTCCGCCATAAACATCAACGTGAATGTAACCCCTGTTTTTTAAAATGGCCAGCGCTTTGTCAAAATCGGTAAAATTTTGATCGGGCGTTTTAATGACTTCTATATTGCCCGGAATGGCGTGAATGGAGTCGAAATCTCCCGTAACCAAATCGGGAATTATGTTTTTCAATTTAAAATGATTGTATGCGCCGTCGATGGCGCAAACAAGATCGTAACCCGATAAATCCGGAAATATTTTAGGTTCTGCACCATTGAGCAGAATAAATGCCTTTTTAGAATTCATGGGGCAAAAATAACTAAAAAGGCATTTCAATTTTTTATAGTGATAGGTTTTATTTTTTTAAAATGGTTAAAACAAAAATTTCTAATCTGCTAATTAAGAAAATTAGTATTCCAAAAACAGGAGCTATAAAGCTAATCCTCAGCCCGGCTGCTAAAACTGTAGGTGAAATGTCACCTACATATTGAATTGATTCAAAAGCACTCATTAACCCTATAATTTGGCCTAAAAACCCCCAAACAATAGCAAATAAACTTATTGAATTAATAAGACTAATTGTTTTTTCGGTATTTGCTTTTTTAATAATCTCAAGTACGAATAAAATTAGTACCAAAATTAAAATTAATAATAGAGGATACATAAAAAATGATCCGCCTTCTGATAAAATAGATGAAGTCATAATATTTAGATTTTAAATTAACTATTTCGAAAGTATAAAGAATCATACTTTAAATATTTAATTTGAGACAGATGAACAATAAAAGCATCTATTTAACGAATTTAAG
The DNA here is from genome assembly GCA_002842505.1 of Bacteroidetes bacterium HGW-Bacteroidetes-3. GTDB lineage: Bacteria > Bacteroidota > Bacteroidia > Flavobacteriales > Flavobacteriaceae > Lutibacter. Next base: position 1,604 of record PHDE01000019.1, read on the forward strand.
CTATTAAAAGTAATACTCCATAGTTTGTAAGTGAAATAGAGGCGTTATTTAGTAATTGGTCTATTAAAATGAGTAGAATGAAATTAAATTTGCAAATTGCGGTTATGAATATAATGTATATAAATAGATACAAATTTATAGCACGACACTTTATTTTTTGGGTTGGTGTTTGGTTTTTCTTTGTTTATTTTTTTAGTTACAGTTCAAATAATGTTGTTTATAGAAATTGGTTTTCAACTCTTTTAATGCCAATAACGATGTTAACTACTTATTTTGTTGTTTATTTTTTAATTCCTAAATATTTGCTAACTAAGAAGTACAAATTTTTTATTCTTTACAGTTTTTATGCCCTCATAATTTCAGCAGATTTAATAGGATTGGTAATTGTCTTTTATTTTTTATTCTTATCAAATTTAAATGTTACTGAAATGCCTTTTATGAGCAAGAAATTTGTGTTTGTTTTAATCGTAGTTTATTTAGTAGTTGGAATAGTGAGTTTTGTAAGCTTATTAAATCATAATTTCAAAACAATTTCAAAGAACAAAGAGTTACAAAACAAAATTTTAGAAACGCAGTTACAAATTAAAAATCAGGAATTACATTATTTAAAGAAGCAGATCCACCCACATTTTTTATTCAATACCTTAAATACAATTTATGGATTTGCGTTGAAGCAATCAAAAGACACACCTGAAATTATTTTAAAGCTTTCAAATTTATTGGACTATATTTTGTACCAGGTTAACAAACCTAAAGTAAGTTTAAAAGAGGAAGTTTTACATATTAAAGAGTATATTGAATTAGAGAAAATAAGATTTCAGGATACATTGAAAATTTCGTTTAAATCGGATGCTATTTCTGAGGAAATTCAAGTGGCGCCAATGTTGTTAATCCCTTTTGTGGAAAATGCTTTTAAGCACGGAAGTTTAATTGATGGGTTTTTAACCGTTGAAATTACAATTTCATTAAATGAAAATCAGTTTGGGTTTTCTATTAAAAATACCGTTTTAGAAAATGATGAAAATCAAAATATAGAAGGAATAGGACTTGAAAACATTAAAAAAAGACTAAGTTTATTGTACAAAAAAAATCATCAATTGCAAATTGAAAATCGTGATAATTGGTTTATGATAAATTTAAAAATTATCAATTTAACTGCCTGAAAATGAAGGATACTATTCAATGCATAATTGTTGATGATGAACCAGTTGCACGCGAAATATTGGAGAATCATTTACAGAAAATAGCTAAAATTAATGTAGTTGCAACTTGTAAAAATGCTATTGAAGCGTTTAATGAAATCAATGCTAAAAAAGTGGACTTAATTTTTTTGGACATTAATATGCCAGAAATTTCAGGTTTGTCATTTGCAAAAACTATCAATAAAAATATCAAAGTAATTTTTACGACTGCTTACAGGGAATATGCTGTTGACGGATTTGATTTGCAAGCCGTTGATTATTTGTTAAAACCAATTTCCTTTGAGCGATTATTACAATCTGTTAATAAATATTTGGGTGAAAATTGCCCAATACTTATTGAATCAACTTCAGAAATTATCCAAGAAACAAATGATTTTATTTTTGTTCGTTCAGATCGAAAAATGATAAAAATTAATTTTTCTGAAATAAATTATATTGAAAGTTTAAGTGATTATATTAAAATTTACATTGAGAATTCTGTCATTATAACTAGAGAAACTATTACTTCTATTGAAGCCAAACTTCCCAAAAATGATTTCATAAGAATTCATCGTTCATTTATTGTTTCTATTGATAAAATTGATTCTTTTACCAATGAATTTATTGAAGTAAACAAAAAAGCAATTCCAATAAGCAGAAGTTATAAAAAAGATGTGCTTTCAAGATTGGAAACTATTTAACCAAATAAATTATCTTTGACAAAATTTTTGTTTTGACCCAGACCGATTTTATTTTCAACAATTTCAATCTTTCAAATATTCCTAACGGAAGTATTACTTGGAAAACGCCAAGCAATATTGCCTTGGTAAAATATTGGGGAAAACAAGAACCCCAAATTCCGGAAAATACTTCTATTAGTTTTACATTGGATGCTTGTTTTACATTGACAACGTTGGAATACAAGAAACTGAAAACTGAGCGCAGCGAAGATTCTAACAACAAACCAAATTTGATTGAGCGCAGCGAAGGTTCTTACAACAAATCAAAGTTGGCAGAGCGCAGCGAAGATTCTAACAACAAATCAAAGTTGGCTGAGCGGAGCCGAAGCCACAGTTTTGAAATTTATTTTGAAGGCCAAAAAAAGAACGATTTCAAACCGAAAATTGCCGCTTTTTTCAAAAGAATTGAGCAATATGTTCCGTTTTTGGCGGAATTTGAATTTGTGATTAAATCAGAAAATTCTTTTCCGCATAGCAGCGGCATTGCTTCATCCGCCAGCGGAATGGGTGCTTTGGCTTTGTGCGTGATGAGTTTGGAGAAAGCACTAAATCCAACAATGACCGATGAATATTTCAACAAAAAAGCTTCTTTTTTGGCGCGATTGGGCTCGGGAAGTGCCTGCAGAAGTATTGAAGGTCCGTTGATTGTTTGGGGAAATCACCCTGAAATTAAAGGAAGTTCCGATTTATTTGGCGTTAAATTTCCTTATAAAATTCACAACAATTTTAAAAATTACCAAGACACCATTTTATTGGTTGATGAAGGCGAAAAACAAGTTTCAAGCACTGTTGGTCATAACTTAATGCACAATCATCCGTTTGCAAAACAACGTTTTCAGCAGGCGAACAGCAATATTTCAAAAATTTCAAAAGTGCTTCAAAGCGGTGATTTATCGGCTTTTGTTGCCATTGTAGAAAGTGAAGCCTTGAGTTTGCACGCGATGATGATGACCAGCAATCCGTATTTTATCCTGATGAAACCAAATACTTTAAAAATAATCAATGAAATTTGGGAGTTTAGAGCTGCTACAAAATCAAAAGTTTGTTTTACCTTAGATGCCGGAGCGAATGTTCATGTGTTGTTTCCTGAAAGTGAAAAGGAAATTGTTAACAATTTCATAAAAAGCAACTTAATCCAATTTTGTCAAGAAAATCATTATATTTGCGACAGTATTGGAGAAGGATCAACTTCAATTAATTTGTAACAAATGAAAGGACCACTTTTTTACGCAAAAATTTTACTTTTTGGGGAGTACGGAATCATAAAAGATTCCAAAGGTTTGGCCATACCCTATAACGTATATCAGGGCGCTCTAAAAAAATCTGAAATTTTAACGGAATCAGCAAAAATTTCAAACAGCAACTTAGAAAAGTTTTATGTGTATTTGTTGAATTTGGAAACACAGGATTTGGTGAGTTTCAGATTAGACGAGTTTAAAGCTGATATCGAAGAAGGTATGTATTTCGACTCAAGTATCCCACAAGGATATGGCGTAGGCAGTTCTGGCGCATTGGTAGCTTCAGTATACGACAAATATGCCAACGATAAAATTACGGTTTTAGACAATTTGACCAGAGAAAAATTATTGAAACTGAAAAGTATTTTTTCATTGATGGAATCGTTTTTTCACGGTAAAAGTTCTGGTTTAGATCCTTTAAATTCTTATTTGAGCATTCCAATTTTAATCAATTCCAAAGACAATTTAGAAGCTACCGGAATTCCGTCACAAAAAGAGGGGAAAGGTGCCGTGTTTTTATTGGATTCAGAAATGATTGGAGAAACTGCACCAATGATTACCATTTTTATGAATAAAATGAAGAATGAAGGGTTCAGAAAAATGTTAAATGAGGATTTTGCCAAACATACAGATGCTTGTATTGAAGACTTTTTAAACGGAAACGCAAAATCGTTATTTGGAAACGTAAAGCAACTTTCTAAAGTTGTGTTGGACAATTTTAAGCCGATGATTCCGAAAGCTTTCCATAAAATATGGAAAAACGGCATTGAGTCGAATGCGTATTATTTAAAATTATGCGGCTCTGGCGGAGGCGGTTATATCCTAGGATTTACAGAAGATTATGACCAAGCTAAAATCCTTCTAAAAGATTATAAACTGGAATTGGTTTATAGATTTTAACAAAATAATCAAAAAAAAGTAAAGTTTGATAACATAGTTTAATTGTTGAATTTTACTTCACTCCACTATGGATTTACTCGATATAGCCCAAAAAAATAGCAAAAAAAATGCGCCTCTTTACATTAAATTGCTGAGTTTATTTTCGGTTGTTAGAGGTTACAACATTGCGCTTATTGTAATTGCCCAATACTTGGCTTCCATATTTATTTTTTCTCCTGAAAAAGAATTAAGACACGTTTTGCTCGACGTTAACTTGTATTTTATTGTACTTTCCACAATTTGTGTGATCGCTTCTGGCTATATCATCAATAATTTTTACGATTTTGAGGCCGATAAAATTAACCGCCCAATTAAAGCGACGATTGATTCTATTGTGGCTCAAAAAACAAAATTACAGCTGTACTTTGTGTTGAATTTTTTAGGCGTGCTTATCGCCTTTTTGGTTTCGTGGAGAGCGGCTTTGTTTTTTTCGGTGTATATTTTTCTAATTTGGTTTTATTCGCACAAGCTTAAAAAATATCCTTTAACTGGCTTTTTTTCTGGTGCTATTTTGGCCATTTTGCCGTTTTTTGCTGTTTTTGTGTACTATAAAAATTTTTCGGAAATAATTTTCACGCACGCGGCTTTTCTCTTCTTTATCTTATTGATTCGTGAATTAATAAAAGAATTGGAGGGGATAAAAGGCGATTTTATTCATAATTATCAAACCATAGCTGTAAAATATGGCGAACATTTCACTAAAATTCTCATCACAATTTTAGTTTTTTTAACGCTGAATCCTGTCTATTTTTTGTTGAAATACCCCGAAATTGGCGGAATGAGATACTATTTTTACATCATTGGCGTGGTGTTGTTTTTGTTTGTGCTTTTTTTATGGTTCAGCAAAAGCAAAAATAATTATACCTTATTGCATTTTGTGTTGAAATTGATACTGCTTGCAGGCGTATTTAGCTTGGCGCTCATAGACTACTCGGTCATCATCAATAAAATTCTTTTAAAATAAAAACTATATTCTTCATAATTAGAAGAATATAAATTATTTTTGCCAAAAATTAAAAAAAATGAATTCAAGTAAAAACTCGTCGGGAGGACGACACCAAGGTAAAAAAAAGCCTCAAACTACTACAGATAGAAAATTTGAACCTAAAAAGTTTGAAGCCAAAAAAAAATCTCAAACCAATACAGATAAAAAGTTCGAACCTAAAAAGTTCGATGCCAGTAAGAAACCTTCGGGCAATTTCAGGGATAAACCGGCTTTTAAAAGAGAAAGTCCGTTTTCTAAAAAAGCAAGACCAATTTCAGGAGAAGAAAAACCAACGCCAAAACCAAAACAAGTTAAACAAAACGATGGTATTGAAGGCATCCGTTTAAATAAATACATTTCCAATTCAGGTATTTGTTCAAGAAGGGAAGCAGATGTTTATATCAAAGCCGGAAGCGCTACCGTGAACGGAAAACTGGTGACTGAAATGGGCCACATAGTGACCTTGGGCGATGAAGTACGTTTTGACGGATCCTTAATAAACCAGGAGCAAAAAAGATATATTTTGCTGAATAAACCAAAAAATTATATCACAACGATGGAAGATGATCGCGGGCGAAAAACCGTGATGGAATTAATAGCAAACGCTACAAAAGAACGTATTTATCCTGTAGGCCGATTGGACAGAAACACAACCGGACTGCTGCTTTTTACGAATGATGGCGAATTGGCAAAAAAACTGACGCATCCAAAAAGCAATATCCAAAAAATATACCACGCATCCTTAGATAAAAAATTGACGAACAGCGATCTTATAAAAATATCTGAGGGTTTTATGTTGGATGAAAAACGCGTGATTGTTGATGATATTTCCTATGTTGTGAATCAGCCAAAAACAGAAGTTGGCGTTAAAATACATTCGGGCAGAAACAGAATTGTGCGCAGAATATTTGAACACTTTGATTACAGCGTAGTAAAACTTGACCGTGTAATTTTCGCCGGACTTACCAAAAAGGACTTGCCTCGAGGACATTGGAGGCATTTGACTGAAATGGAATTAAATACTTTAATGATGCTTTAAGCTAAAAAAACCAAGAATATTCTTGGTTTTTTGTTTTTTAAAGAAAATTATTTCAATATTGATTTAAATAATTTTTTGGTGTTATTATTTTTTTATATTTGGCGTTAATAAAGAATTAATTAAATACCCATTTTATTTTTTTAAAGTCTAATATTTAAACAATTTGTTATGAAGAGAATAATAGTAGATTATAAAAAATTAACCTCTGAAATTCTTAATTTACTCGTTGAGAAATTTCCTGATGGCTACGGCATTAAGGATGTTATAAGGTTTACCAATCACAAAGGACAGTATGTTGAAGCCGTAGAGGTTGCTACTGAAGACACCGTTTACTTAGTGAAAATTAGTGATGAGTTGGTGGACAGTATGGAAAATTTTTATGAAGAGGAGGAGGACAATATTGAAAGAGATTTAGAAATTGATTTGGATTTAACTTTAAAAGTTCCGATTGATGAAGATGATGAATTAGATAGTGATGAAATTGAAGATGAGAATGGAGATGATTATGGTGAGGATGAGAATGGAGATGATTATAATGAGGATGAGAATGGAGACAATGATTATGACGATGAAGAGGATGATGAGGATAAATAGACGCCTTTAATTTTTTAGCCGATTTTTAAATTTATTTATTGCAAAAAAATATTTCTTTTGAAGTTTAAGCAAAAGTGCTTTCATTTACAAATAAAATTACTTTATATAATACCATAAAAGAAAAACCCTTGAGTATCTATATGATAATCAAGGGTTTACTTTTTTGATGGTGGTGCCTCCAGGAATCGAACCAGGGACACAAGGATTTTCAGTCCTTTGCTCTACCAACTGAGCTAAGGCACCATCGCTTTAGCGGTTGCAAATATAAATTTATTTTTTAGACATATCAAAACAATTTAAAAAAATCTGTTGTATTTTTGAACTCTTTAATAAATAAGAATGAACTTAATTATAGATGTGGGCAATACAAGAATTAAAACGGCTGTTTTTGATGACAGCAAAATGATTCATAATGAAAGCCTTACCTTTGATTCATTTGTAATTGAAGCAGTAAATATTATTAAAAAATACAATTGCAAAAACGCAATTATTTCTTCGGTTGGGGCAGTAAATAAATCTAAAATAGATGAATTGTACGCTAAAATTAACTTACTTGAGCTAAATTATAACACGAAAGTTCCTTTTATGAACAAATATTCCACGCCAAAAACTTTGGGTGTGGACAGAATTGCACTGGTTTCTTCAGCAATTGCGAATTACCCAAACAGAAATGTTTTAATAATCGATGCGGGAACTTGCATTACTTATGATTTTGTTAATAATGAAGGTATTTATTACGGTGGCGCAATTTCACCCGGGTTACAAATGCGTTACAAAGCGTTGAATTTCTTTACTGAAAAATTACCGTTGCTGGAACCTTCAGAAATAATTGATTTAGTTGGGAATTCAACAGAATCTAGTATTCATTCGGGTGTGATTAATGGTGTTATAAATGAAATTGATGGGATTATTAAACAGTATAGAAAAAAAAACACCGATTTAACAGTTGTTTTAACAGGTGGAGACGTAAATTTCTTGGCAAATAGATTAAAAAATGGCATATTTGCCAATCCTAATTTTTTGTTGGAAGGATTGAACACAATTTTGACCTATAATTTATAATAAATGATAAAAAAAATAATAGTAGTAATAACACTATTTGTATCTATTGTTGGTTTTTCTCAAAAAAACAATACATCAGCTTATTCTTTTTTCGGAATTGGAGATAAAAATAACTTAAATACTGTTGAACAATTAAGTATGGGAGGCGTTGGGGTATCTTTAAATGAAAGTTATCATTTAAATTTTTTAAATCCGGCAGCTAACGCGTCTTTGAAATTCACCACTTATACAATGGCCATAGAAAATTTAAATATTTCGGCAGAAGACAGCAATTCTAAACAAAAAGCTGCTGCTACATATCTTTCATATTTGGCTTTGGGATTTCCAATTGGTGAAAAAGCAGGAATGACTTTTGGATTATTGCCAAATTCGTCGGTGGGCTATTCGTTGGTGTCAAATGTTTTGGATGCAGAAAATAATATTTCGGGAATTACACAATATACAGGGGAAGGCGGAACAAATAAAGTATTTTTAAGTGTAGGCTATAAACCATTTAAAAATTTAAGCGTTGGATTGCAAGGAAATTATATTTTTGGAAAAATTGAAAATAGCGTATTAAATCAGGAGAGAAATGTCGCTTTAGCAACAAAATACCAAACAATTTCTAACATAAAAAGTTTCACATTAAATGCCGGATTTCAATATAAAAGAAAATTAAATACTAAATTAGATTTCCTTTTTGGAGGAAATTTTGATTTTAGTAATGAAATTAATGCCGATGGAAATGAATATTTATACTCACTTTCGTTAGGCTCTGTTGAGTTTCCGCGTGACACAATATTAAATGTGCAAAGTTCAGGGTATTTAAAATCCCCTTTAAAAACAACGTTAGGCGTTGGTTTAGGAAAAGAAAATAAATGGTATGCCGGTGTTGATTACAGTTTTCAAAACGCATTAAAATTGGAAGGCGAACTATTTAAGAAGTATTCAAAAGTTGATTACGATAAATCCAATAAAGTGGCCTTGGGTGGTTTTTACACCCCAAAATTTAATTCAATTACCAGCTATTGGGATAGAGTTACTTACAGGGCAGGCGTTAAATATGAAAATACTGGATTAATGGTTGATGCATCGGGAAATGGCACCGATTTTACTGGAATTGATGATTTTGGCATATCTTTTGGAGTGGGGTTACCAGTGAGTAAGCAATTGTCTAATTTGAATCTCGGATTTGAGATAGGAAAAAGAGGACAAACAGCCAAGGGCTTGGTGCAAGAAAATTATTTTAATTTTCGACTAGGTCTTTCATTAAACGATAAATGGTTCAAAAAATTAGAAATATTTTAAATTAAAATTAAGACGATGAGACAAATGAGACAAATTTTAGCTGTATTATTTTTTATAGTTTCAGCCCCGGTTGTTTTTTCACAGGCCGACCAAGAGTGTATTGTAAAATATAATTTGTTTAAAGGCGATTACAGCGCGGGCAAATATGACGTTGCTTACGAAAATTGGCTTTGGACAATGGACCATTGTCCTGCACTTACCGTAAATATTTATAAATTGGGTATTAAAATTGCCGAAAATCGTTTGGAAACAGCAAAAACGCCATCCGATAAAGCCGCAGCTATAAAACTTGTTGAAAGGGTCTATACCCAAAGGTTGGAAAATTTTCCACAAGATTTAGCAAGGGTTTATAGTGATTTTGCAACTTTTAAAGATGCCAATGGAGCATCAGAGGATGAAGTTTTTACGCTTTTGGAAAAATCTTTTAAATCTAATCCAACAGAAATCTCAGCAACCAATATTTACAGATATTTTGATATTATATTAAATAAATATAAAGAAACAAATCCGCAGAAAGTATTTGACACTTATGATGAAGTAGGCGAAGGAATTGAGTTAAAGAGAGATGAATATTCAAAACAGTTAGATGTTATCAATGCAAAAGATTCAACTACTTTAAGCGATAAAGATAAAAGAACTAAATTAGCCATTGACCAAACTTTAAGCAATTTAGAACTTGTTGAAGGTGGATTAGACGCAAAATTAGCTGCAATTTCTACTTGTGAAAATTTAATTCCTTTGAATAAAAAGTACTTTGAGGAAAATAAAACCAATGCTGTTTGGTTAAAGAGAGCCGTTTCAAGAATGTACAATAAAGAATGTACAGATGATCCTTTTTATGATATATTGGTTGAAGCTTATGTTCATGCAGATCCTTCTCCTCAAGCTTCCGTATTTTATGCCGGGATCTTAATGAAAAATGGGGAAACTAACAAAGCTATGGAGTATTTCAAAAAAGCGATAGACCAAGAAACTGATTCTTATAACAGGGCTAAATACGCATTGAGAGTTGCAGAAATTTTAAGAAAAAAAGGAAGACTGGAAGAAGCAAGAAGCTATGCCTATAAAACAATAGAATACCAACCAACAATGGGTAAGGCCTATTTGTTAATTGCAAGTATGTACGCGTCAAGTGCCAATTCTTGCGGGGATGATGTAGTTTCTAAAAGAATGGTTTATGTTGCCGCTTTAAATAAAGCCATAAAAGCAAAAACTGTTGATCCAAGCATAAGTTCATTGGCAAACAGATTTATTGCAAGCTATTCGGAAAATGTGCCAAGCAAAAAAGATTTGTTTGTGGCTGGAGTGGAATCAGGTTCTAGACATAAAATTGGCTGTTGGATTAATGAAACAGTAATAGTTCCGTAAATTAGATTTAAAATATTATAATTGATATATTTGTTGAATGACAAAATCAGTTGTTAATAAAGTAAAAAGCATTGCTGTGGTTTTAACCGCAGCAATGCTTTTTTCATGCACAAACGACGTAAAAGAGGTTAGGGATTTTTTGGCCGATAAAAATTTACCTATAGGAGAGGCTTATAATATTAACCATAAACACACTGATTCTGGTCGCGTTGACATTAAAATGAAAGCTCCGGTAATGTTCGATTTCAGCAACAGGGAAAAGCACCCTTATTCTGAATTTCCAAAAGGGATAAAAATCACCACCATTGAAAAAAACGGTGATTCTATTACTGTTGAGGGAGATTATGCCAAAAGTTACAGAAATACCGAGGTTTCTGAAATAAAAAATAATGTAGTGGTAGTCAATTATGCACAAAAAAATAAATTGCTTACCGACCAAATTTATTGGGACCAAAAAACACATTATTTTTTTACTGAAAAAAAGTTCACTTTTTATACCGTAACGGACACTATTTACGGAACCGGTTTTGAAGCTACGGAAGATTTAAAAACGTGGTGGGTGAAAAATCAGAGCGGTGTTATTAACATTAAAGAATAAAATAATAAAAGATGCAAAACCTTTGGAAAATATTTGAATATGGGTATTTAGTGATAGCCGTTGTATTTAGCGTTGAAACAATAATGACTTGGAATGAAGATAGAGAACGGGCTTACATGATGGCCGGATTTTCAGTTTTGGCTGTTTTTATGTATTTTTTCAGACGTCGTTTCAGAAAAAGAAGGGAAAAACCAAACAATAAATAAGTGGAAATAGAAATCGAAATACAAATTCTGTTCATTTTAATTTCAATATTGCTTTCCGCTTTCTTTTCTGGAATGGAGATTGCTTATATTTCGGCAAATAAATTTCAAATTGAACTTCAAAAAAAGAAAGAGGGATTTACCTCAAAAATTGTTGGAAAATTAACCGAAAAATCATCAAAATTTATCACCACCATGTTGGTTGGCAATAATATTTCTTTGGTGATTTACAGTTTTTTTATGGGTAAAATTATTACTGATCATATACTGTTTCATTTAAATGATTTTTCCACTTTAATCATTCAAACATTAATTTCAACAATCATCATTTTGGTTACCGCTGAATTTCTGCCAAAAGCAATATTTAGAATTTATGCCAATGAAATGTTTTGGTTTTTTGCGCCATTGGCTTACTTTTTTTATGTCATATTTCATTTCGTGTCAGATTTTATTACCGCAATTTCCGATTATTTATTGAAAACATTTTTTAATACCGAGAAAGATGTTAAACAAACGGAATTCAGCAAAGAAGAACTTGGCAATTATATCACCAAACAATTGGAAAACAGCAATGATTTAGAAGAGGTTGATTCTGAAATTCAAATTTTTCAAAACGCGCTTGAGTTTGATACGGTAAAAGCGCGCGAAATTATGATTCCGAGAACTGAAATTGTGGCTGTTGACATTAAGGAAGATATCGCAAACTTGAAACAATTGTTTATTGAAACCGGGTATTCAAAAATTTTGGTTTACGATGGTTCTTTAGATGATGTTTTGGGATATGCCATTGCTTTTGAGTTGTTTAAAAAACCAAAAGACATCAAATCTATTTTATTGCCTGTTGAATTTGTTCCCGAAAGTATGTTGATTAATAATGTTCTTAATATTTTAATCAAAAAGAAAAGGAGTATTTCTGTGGTGCTTGATGAGTTTGGGGGAACATCGGGAATTATTTCCATTGAAGACATTGTTGAAGAATTGTTTGGCGATATTATAGATGAGCACGATACAGTAGATTTGCTGGAAAATAAAATTAATGACAGGGAATTTGAATTTTCCGCACGCTTGGAAGTGGATTATTTAAATGAAACTTATGATTTGAACATCGAAGAAAATGAGGCGTATGAAACCTTGGGAGGCTTTATTGTGTACCACAATGAAGACATTCCAAAAGAAAGTGAAATTATTGAAATAAACAATCTACATTTTAAAATGTTGAAGGTTGATTCCTCTAAAATTATGGAAGTTTATCTAAAAATTTTAGATAAAGCGGATTAAAGTTTTGTAACTTCTCGAGATTCATTTTTTTGTGATTAATATTAATTAATTCACTTTCATAATTAATAACTTAATCGTATTTTCGCACACTATAATAAAAGAAAATAACTATAGAAATGGCAATTTTATCAAAAATTAGAGATCGTTCAATGTTCCTAATCCTTATCGTGGGTTTGGCGCTTTTCGCATTTGTGTTGGATCCAAAATCAATTCAGCAATTTTTTAGCTCAACCAAAGCAAACTCAATAGGTGAAGTGAATGGAGAAAATATTGACAGGGAGGAATTTGCGAAGCTGGTGGAAAACTACAAAACGCAAAGCGGAGGAAGAGTTACCCAAATGCAGGCTGTAAATGCCGTTTGGAATAATTTGGTTGGTGAAAAAATATTTGAATCCCAACTAAAAGAAGCCGGAATTGTAGTGGGCGAAAAAGATATTTGGGACGCGATGGTCTCTTTGCCGGAAATTCAAAATTCTCCGATTTTCAAAAATGAAGCCGGACTTTTTAATGAGGAAAAATTAAAGGAATATATTGCCAATATGAAAGCCGATGCGGAAGCCGGAAACAGCCAAGCCTGGTTAAATTGGTTAGAAACCGAAAAAAGCATCAAACAAAATTTGGAACGCCAAGCTTATACCACTTTGGTGTCTGCCGGTTTAGGAGCTTCATTAAAAGAAGGAGAACGCGATTATTTATTTCAAAATACTAAAATTGACGCGCAATTTGTTTATGTTCCTTATGCAACAATTGACGATAATTTAGCCCAGATATCAAAGGAAGAAATTCAAAAGTATTTGGAAAAAAATGCTAAAAGATTTAAATCTGAAGCAACCCGTTCCATTGAGTATGTTAAATTTGATATTGCGCCATCTGAAGAAGATGATGAAAATTTCAAAACAGAAGTCGCAAATTTTATTGATGACAGAGAAGAATTCAGCAGTGCGGCAAATGCCAAAGTTCAAATTTCTGGGTTAAAAAACACTAAAGATTATGAAGCATTTTTAGCCGATAACAAATCCGACTTAGGTATCGACAATAGTTATTACTATAAAAACCAACTTCCTGCCGTTATAGCAGACACTATTTTTAAAGGTGCGGTTGGGGATGTTGTTGGCCCATATAAAGACAATGGTTTCTACAAAATTTCTAAAATTGTGGACTTTGAACAGTTGCCGGATTCTGTTAAATCCAGCCATATTTTGGTTGCTTATGCGGGAGCCACAAGATCTAATTCTTTAAAATCAAAAGAAGCAGCCCAAAAAACTGCCGACAGTATTTTTGCTTTGGTTAAAACCAATAAAACCAAATATACTGAAATTGCAGATGAAATAAATACCGATCCCACAAAAGGTAAAGGCGGAGATATTGGATGGATTACAAAAAACCAAGCTTTTTCGCCTTCATTCGATAAAGATTTTGCCAATTATATTTATAAAAATAAGGCAGGCAGCATTGCTGTTGTAGAAACAGCCTTTGGTTTTCACGTAATTAGGATTGATGAACAAACAAAACAAGAGAAAGCCGTAAAACTAGCTACTTTTGCGCGATTGATTAACCCTTCTGAAGCTACAGAAAACGCGATTTTTGAAAAAGCGGAAACACTTGCGTCAAATTTGGAAAATGGTGAAAAATTAGAAGATTTGGCGAAGAAAGAAAATTATGCCATTCAACCTGCACAAAATCTTAAAGTTTTGGAAGAAAATATCCCTGGATTAAACGGTCAACGCCAAATAGTAATCTGGGCATTTGCCAAAGAAAGAGAACTTGGAGATTTTAAACGTTTTGACGTTGATATTAATGGTAAAAGAGGTTATGTAGTTGCAGTTCTTAAAGCAAAAGCAGAGAAAGACGGATTGGTGGTGAATACAGATATTTTGGCAAAAATTCGTCCAGAGTTAGTCAACAAGAAAAAAGCGGAAATGATTAAGGCAAAAATTAAAGGCGCCACTTTGGAAGAAATAGCCAAAAATACCAATACTGCCGTTAATTCTGCTTCAAATGTTACTTTAGCAAGTCCGTTATTGTCTGGCGTTGGAAATGAACCTTCTGTTGTAGGAGCGATGTCTACCCTAAAACTTAATGAGGTTTCAAAACCAATAGATGGAGACAAAGGCGTATTTGTGGTAAAAGTAATTAAGCGTGATGATCCTGTGAAATTGGATAATTATGAAACATTCCGCAATAAAATTATAGGAACTTTAAAAGGAAGATCTTACCAATTATTTCAGGTCTTGGAAGAAACTGCCGACATTAAGGATAATAGAGGAATCTATTATTAATCTATATCCTATCCCCAGCCTCCCGTACTAAAAACGGGACAGGCTTTTCCAAAGGAAAGGGAGGTTGGTTAGAAATTCATAAAGTATTGGCAACTTCAAAGAAATTTAAGAATTAGCTTTTGAAGCAATTAGATAAAAAAAAAGCGAGCATCAGCTCGCTTTTTTAACTTTTAACTTTTAACTTTTAACTTTTAACTTTTAACTTTTAACTTTTAACTTTTAACTTTTAACTTTTAACTTTTAACTTTTAACTTTTAACAGTTAACCGTTACCCATTCATAGAAATCAAAAATTCATCATTTGAAGTGGTGTATTGAATTTTGCTTTTAATGAATTCCATAGCTTCCACCGGATTCATATCAGCCAAATATTTTCTAAGAATCCACATACGTTTTACAGTTTTTGGATCCAGCAATAAATCATCTCTTCTCGTGCTCGATTTAACAAGGTCAATAGCAGGATAAATTCTGCGGTTGGCAATATTTCTTTCCAATTGAAGCTCCATATTACCTGTTCCTTTAAATTCTTCAAAGATTACTTCATCCATTTTTGAACCTGTTTCAGTCAGTGCTGTGGCAATAATGGTCAATGATCCTCCATTTTCTATATTTCTCGCTGCTCCAAAAAATCGTTTTGGTTTGTGCAATGCGTTGGCATCAATACCTCCCGATAAAATTTTACCCGATGCAGGCGCAACTGTATTGTATGCTCTGGCCAAACGTGTGATGGAATCCAATAAAATAACCACATCGTGTCCGCATTCAACCAAACGTTTTGCTTTTTCCAACACAATATTGGCAACTCTAACGTGTTTTTCAGCAGGTTCGTCAAAAGTTGAAGCAACAACTTCACCTCTTACGCTTCGTTGCATATCTGTTACCTCTTCAGGTCTTTCATCAATTAAAAGAATGATTTGGTAAACTTCTGGGTGATTTGAAGCAATTGAATTCGCAATATCCTTCAACAACATGGTTTTACCTGTCTTAGGCTGCGAAACAATCATTCCTCGCTGTCCTTTTCCTATCGGACAAAATAAGTCCATAATTCTTGTGGAAAGCGTGCTGTTTTTTCCTGCCAAATTAAATTTTTCTTGTGGAAATAATGGCGTTAAATGTTCAAAGGAAACACGGTCTCTAACCACATTCGGATTTAAACCGTTTATTTTTGAAACACGAATTAAAGGAAAGTATTTTTCGCCTTCTTTTGGCGGTCTCACCACACCTTTTACAGTATCTCCGGTTTTTAAACCGAATAATTTAACTTGTGATTGCGATAAGTAAATATCATCTGGTGATGAAAGATAGTTGTAATCGGATGAACGCAAAAAGCCATAACCATCGGGCATCATTTCCAACACGCCTTCACTTTCAATAATCCCGTCAAATTCATAATCGGGATCTCTAAAGCGGTTTCCCGGTTTGCGCGGCCCTTTTTCTCTTTGTTGGTTCGCTTGCTGATTTACTTGTTGATTTCCTTGCTGTTTAGGCTGTTTGTTTTGCTGTTTAGGCTGGTTTTGAACAGGTTTGTCTTGTTCGCTTTCTACACTGTCAACAATATTGGTTTCAATGCTTTCCGGCTGACTTTCAATTTCAGTTTTTGGAGCAAGTCTATCCGCTTTTTTAATGGCAACTTTTACAGTATCAACTCTAATTGCTGGTTTTTCAACAGTTTCTTCTATATTTTTTTCAATAGAGGCTGCCGGTGCAATTTTTATGGCTTTTTTAAATGGTTTTTTTGCTGGTGCAACTTGTATTTGTTTTACCGATTCTCCATCTTCAACGTCAGTATTTTGACTAGCTGCAAAAAGTTCTGGCGCTTTTTCTCTTTGTGAAGGTAACGCAGGAATATTTTTATTCACTTTTGGTGAATTTGCTTTTTTTATGATTCGTTTTCGGCGTGGTTTGTCCTCATCAGACAAGGTCTCATTATTGGTATTTGCTGGTGGAGCAGCGGCTTGAATATCTAGAATTAAATAAACCAAATCCAGTTTTTTTAATTGGCTAAATTTCTTTGCTCCAACGGTTTTAGCAATCTCTTGTAATTCTAAAAGAGATTTATCCTTTAGTTCGGAAATTTCAAACATTATGTAAATATGTAATAATTGTTAGTGAATAAATTGTTAGTGAATAAATGTTATTATCTTATTAAATTAAGAATTTCATTTTTGAGTTAATCTGGGTGGTGATAAGTTTTGGTTGCAGGTCCTGTATTCTATTATGTGGTAGGACATTGCAAATATATAAATTTATTTTAGATAGTAAACTTTTAATCTTTAAAAATAAAACGTATTTTTGCTGCAATTGGTATAAATATGATTCAAAGAATACAATCTGTATATTTATTAATTGCCACAGTGCTGTCCGGAGGATTCATTTTCCTCTTTAATTTATGGACAACTGAGCAAGGAACTAAATTTTTCGCATTGGATTCGTTAAGTTCAGACAATTTAGTATTGGCAAGTGTTTTTGTATTGTTCATAACATCTGCTTTACTGACGCTCATTACAATTTTTCAGTTTAAGAAAAGACAGCTGCAATTTGTTTTAGGGCGGTTAACAATTTTGATTAATTTTATTTTAGTAGGCATTCTCGTGTATTTTGCACAAAATTTATCTGGAGAAATTAAAATTTCTGAGAAGGGTATTGGGTTGCTCATTCCTATCTTTACAATTGTTTTTGTGGCTTTGGCCAATAAAGCGATAAAAAAGGATGAAGAACTCGTGAAATCTGTGGACAGATTGCGATAAACCTACAATCTTTGTATATTTAGTGTGCAGAAACCATTTCAATTTATTTTGAAATGGTTTTTTGTTTTAGATTATTTCAGTAAAATGTTTTGGGCGTTCCCCTGCGGGTCAGGCTTTCACTACTCGCTTTTTTAGTTGCGAAGGGCAACTAAAAAAGCTCAAACATGTCGTTCAATCCCTAACGCATTCAAATAATAATTGATTAAACTTGAACTTCCGTCTTCGGTCTTCAGACTTCCGTCCTCAGTCTTCAAACTTCAAGCCCGTTTTTCAAGTTCAATAATCTCCAAATTAGTGATGTTGTCTTCATTAATTTCAAACCTAAGCATCGTTCTTACCGTGTGAAATCCGTATTTTCCTGCCGCTCCCGGATTCAGATGAAGGATATTCAGTTTTTTGTCGAACATCACCTTTAAAATATGCGAATGGCCGGTGATAAATAATTTTGGCGGATTTTTAGCCAATGCTGACTTAACTCTCAAATTGTAATTGTTGGGATAACCGCCAATATGGGTCATCCAAACCGTAACTTTTTCAATCGTAAATTTATTGTCCAGAGGAAATTCAGTCATCATCAAAGAATCGTCTATGTTTCCGTAAACTGCCCTTAATGGTTTTAGCTTTTTCAAGGCGTCAACCACTTCAAAAGAACCAATATCGCCAACATGCCAAACCTCATCAACCAATTTTACAAATTTTAATATTTGGTTGTCAATATAACCATGGGTATCGGAAAGCAGTAAAATTTTTTTCATTTGTTGTGAAATTAGTAACTCACAAATATGGCGTATATTTGCAACGGCACAAAAATAACATTTCAATTGAGATATTTCATCAAACTAGCCTATAAAGGAACCAACTATCACGGATGGCAAGTGCAGCCCAACGCAATAACCGTTCAGGAATTATTGGCCAAATCATTTTCAACGGTTTTAAGAAATAAAGTTGAAATTGTTGGCGCGGGAAGAACAGACACTGGAGTTCATGCCGAAGAATTTTTTGCGCATGTTGATATTGAAAATGAATTTAAAGTAAAGGAAATTATTTATAAAGTAAATGCTGTGTTGCCAAATGACATTGTTGTTTACGATATTTTTAAAACCGCAGAAAATGCCCATGCGCGTTTTGATGCCACCAGCAGAAGCTATGAATATCGAATTTTTTTAGGAAAAAATCCGTTTTTAACTGAAACCGCCTGGCAATTTATGACCACAAAACTATCAGTTGAAAAAATGAATGAGGCAGCAAATATTTTAGAAACATACACCAATTTTAAATGTTTTTCGCGTTCAAATACCGACGTAAGAACGTATAATTGCAATATTATGGATGCCGCATGGAAACAAACAGATCAACTGTTGGTGTTTCATATTACGGCAGATCGATTTTTAAGAAATATGGTGCGGGCAATTGTGGGAACTTTAATAGAAATAGGAAAGGGAAAAATGACCTTGGAGGAATTTAAACAAATAATTGAAAGTGAAAACAGGAGCAATGCCGGTCCTTCCGCGCCAGCTCACGGTTTGTTTTTAACACAGGTAGCCTATCCAAAAACAATTTTTAACAATGAGCAGTAAAGTTACAGGTAAAGCTTTTGACGCACATATTTTTAATCGCTTATTGGGCTTTTCAAAAAAATACCGACGGGAGTTCTTTGTTGGAACTTTTTCGGCAATACTTTTATCGTTGGTTTCTGTGGCCAAACCTATATTATTGCAGGAAATTGTCAATATTTATTTTAAAAATAAGGATAAAGAAGGTATTTTATACTTTTCATTGTTAATGGTTGTTTTTTTAATTGCTGAAGTTTTACTGCAGTTTATTTTTATTTACAAAGTAAATTGGCTTGGGCAACATATTATTAAAGATATCAGGGTTCAGTTGAATAAGCACATGCTGCAATTTAAAATGGCTTATTTCGACAATTCTTCCGTGGGAAAATTGGTGACCCGTTTGGTTTCTGACACAGAAACGATCGCGCAATTTTTCGGACAGGGATTGTTTATGATTATCAGTGATTTGTTAAAAATGTTGGTGGTGGCCATTGTGATGTTATGGATGAATTGGAGAATGGCATTGATCGCTTTTATTGTGCTTCCTGTTTTAATATATGCCACAAAATTATTTCAAATCGCCATAAAATCAGCCTTTCAGGAAGTTAGGATTCAAGTGGCAAATTTAAATGGTTTTGTGCAGGAACGAGTTACAGGAATGAAAATTGTTCAGTTGTTTAACCACGAAAAAATTGAATACGAGAAATTTGTTAAAATTAATGACAAGCATACAAAAGCAAATATTAGAACAGTTTGGTATTATTCTATTTTCTTCCCAATAGCAGAAATTTTATCATCAATTGCGGTCGGATTGCTGGTTTGGTATGGTGGATTGGATATTGTAAATAACGGAACCACAGAAATTGGGCAAATCATCGCATTTATTATGATGTCACAAATGTTATTCAGGCCACTAAATCAAATTGCCGATAAATTTAATACGCTGCAAATGGGAATGGTGGCTGGTGATAGGGTTTTTGAGGTGTTGGACACCAAAGATCAAATTGTTGAATCTGGTAAGGTGGAAGCAAAAAATTTTAAAGGCGATATCTCCTTTAAGAATGTTCATTTTAGTTATATAAAAGGAGAAGAAGTTTTAAAAGGAATTTCTTTCGATGTAAAAGCTGGTGAAACGGTGGCCATTGTTGGGGCAACAGGGGCAGGAAAATCGACCATTATTAATTTGGTAAATCGTTTTTATGAAATTGATGAAGGTGAAATTTGTATAGATAACCAAAATATTTTACTGTACACCTTGGCTTCCTTAAGAAATCAGATAGCCGTTGTTTTGCAGGATGTTTTTTTGTTCACCGATTCCATCTTTAACAATATAACTTTAGGAGATGATTCAATTACCTTAGAACAGGTGATTGATGCTTCCAAAGAAATTGGCATACACGAGTTTATTATGAGTTTGCCCAATAATTACCACTATAATGTTCGGGAACGTGGAGGAATGTTGTCGACTGGGCAACGTCAATTAATCGCATTTTTACGCGCTTATGTTAGCAAACCCAGCATACTAATATTGGATGAAGCCACTTCGTCCATAGATTCTTATTCGGAAAAACTAATTCAACAGGCAACCGATAAAATTACAAGGCACCAAACGTCCATCATTATTGCACATAGGTTAACAACCGTAAAAAAAGCCAACAGAATTATTGTAATGGATAAAGGTAAAATTGTGGAACAAGGCTCACATTTGGAATTGCTTGAGAAAAATGGGTATTATAAAATGCTTTATGATATGCAGTTTGCCAGTGAAGCAGTTTAATTATTGTTTGTTTAATCGTTTAATCGTTTAACTGTTTAAGCGTTTAATCGTTGAATTGTTTAACTGTTGATTTGTTTAATTTTGCTTGAACTTTAAACTTTAAACTAATTTAAGTCATACTTTATCATTTCAATAAGTTCCTGGGTATTATTGTACAACACGAACTCGCCATCTTTTATATAGGATATTTTTCCTGTTTCTTCTGAAACGACCAAACAAAGTGCATCGGTTTTTTCCGTAATTCCTATGGCCGCTCTATGGCGTAGCCCAAATCTCGATGGCAAATTTTTTGCGGAAAGCGGTAACACAATTCTGGTGGCAATAATAAAATTATCCTTTATAATTACAGCGCCGTCATGTAACGGACTGTTTTTGTAAAAAATACTTTCCAATATGGGCTGATTTACTTCAGAATACATTTTATCGCCGGTAGATTTTACAAAATCTAAGTTATGCGTTCGTTGCAAAACCAATAAAGCGCCAGTTTTTACGGCAGACATGGCTTCACAAGCTTTAACGATGGATTCAACATCCATCGTAATGTATATTTCACTTTTTAAAAAGCTGATTTGCTTTAAAAAATTTCGTTTGTTTGTAAAATTTGTGGAACCCAGCATCAACAAAAATTTTCGCACTTCGGGCTGAAAAACAATAAGAATGGCGATGGCTCCTAAACTAATAAGTGTTCCCAGCAATCCGCTAAGCATTTCCATTTGAAGTGCCTGCGTTATTTTCCACATAATAACAATGAGCCCAATGCCAATAAAAATATTTATGGCAACGGTTCCTTTTAGCAATTTATACACATAATAAAGCAGTGTAGCCACCAAAACGATATCTAAAATATCAAGAAAATCAAAGTTTAAGAAATCGAGCATTAAATTTGTTTTTGTAAAAATAGGAAAAAAGATGGCATCATAAACAGTTATTTAAGACTGTATGTCTAAACTTTGTTTTCATTAAAAATAAATTCGGTTTGATTTATTAAAATATTTTTGGTGCCAATATTGTTAATTGTTGCCTTATAAAATAAATAATCCTGATAAAGCAGGTTTTGGTTAAAGTTTAAATAAAGCATAGTTTTTTTGCCTTCTGAAGATAATTTGATTAATTCCAAAAGTACATTTTTAAAATTGGACTTGTCTGTTTTTACTTCATTAATCCAAATGCTGTTTTGGTTGAAGACTAAATTTAGGTTGTTGAAATTGGAATTGTTTTCTTCAATGAGCCTTTTTGAAAGTTGGTGAGCAATTTTGAAAATAGCGTTGTCAAATTCTAAAAATGAAAGTTTTTTTGAAACAATGTCTGAATAGCTAAAATAATCGTGCATTCCTTTTTCAGAATGCATGGAATTTGCATGTTTATCCTGCAATGTTATAATTGAAGGAATTATTGTTTTTAAAGGCAAACGTTTGTCGATATTATAAATCCAATGTGTGCTACTTATGGTGTTTTTGCGGTTAACAACTGCAATAGTATCGTTATTTTCAACTTCAAAAAATAGCCAAACTTGTGAATGATTGTAAACCTCCTGAATTCCTTTTTCAGCCAAAACTGGGAGTTTTACCTCTTTATTTGCGCAACTTAGCATTAAAAATAGAAGGAGTGTCGGCGTTAATTTATTCATTCGATTTGTTTAACAATTCAACAATTTTTATGGTTTCAACGGCTTCTTTCACATCGTGTACTCGTAAAATATTTGCGCCATTCAATAAAGCAATTGTATTTGCGGCCGTAGTTGCATTTAGGGCAGCTTCTGCGGTGATTCCCAAAGGTTTGTAAAGCATTCCTTTTCTCGATAAGCCAACAAGTAATGGTTTTTCAAGGTTTTTAAATAGCGCTAAATGCTTTAGCAACTGATAATTATGGCCGATGGTTTTTCCAAAACCAAATCCTACATCGGTGATAATGTCGTTTACGCCGAGTTTTTGCAATTCGGCAATTTTTTTTGAAAAGTAGTAAAGTAAATCGGTTACAACATTATTATAAACTGGATTTTGTTGCATGTTTTGCGGCGTGCCCTGCATATGCATCATTATATACGGAACCTGCAGTTTGGCGACCGTGGAAAACATGTTCGCATCCATTTCACCGGCAGAAATGTCATTAATCATGCAAGCTCCTTGCTGAATACTTTGTTCGGCAACATTGCTTCTGAAAGTGTCCACAGAAATTAAAATGTTTGAAAATTCACTTGCCAAAATTTTAATTACGGGTATAATTCTGTTCAATTCTTCTTCTTCTGAAATGTGTTTAGCGCCCGGACGCGAAGAATAAGCGCCAACATCAATAAATGTGGCACCTTCATTCAGCATTTTTTCAACTTGATTAATTATTGCAGTCGGATTGTTGTGTTTTCCTCCGTCAAAAAAAGAATCGGGTGTAATATTTAATATCCCCATTACTTTTGGCGCCGACAAGTCGATTAATGTTCCGTTGCAATTAATGCTTTTCATTATTTCACCACTTTATTAATTATTTTGGTCATTTCAGGCGCTTTGTAATTGAACATTTGGGAAACTAAATCTTCAACAGATTCACTAATGATTAACATTTCTTTGTTTGACTGTTTTAGGTAACCTTCCGTTACCATCACATCCAATTGCAGTATTAAATAATTGAAAAATCCGTTGGTATTTAAAATCCCGACAGGTTTGGTTTCAATGCCAAGCTGTCCTAAAGTCAACGCTTCAAAAATTTCGTCCAACGTGCCAAAACCTCCCGGCAAAGCAATATAGCCATCAACCAATTTGCTTATTTTCACTTTACGCTTGCTCATTGTTTTGGTAACAATCATTTCAGTAATGTTGGTATGCGCAACTTCTTCGTGACGTAATAATCCTGGAATAACGCCTATCACTTCCCCGTTTTTTTCAATAATGGTATCTGCTAAAATGCCCATCATGCCAATTTTTCCTCCTCCATAAACGAGACCAATATTATTTTCAATAAAATAATTTCCAAGTTTGATGGCTTCATTTTTATAAATTTCATTAAACCCGATGCTTGATCCACAAAAAACCGCAACTTTTTTCATTCTTTAAATATGATTTTTTAATTCATTAAATTTGTCGAAATTTACGGAATTAATTAAAGTTAAATGCAACAAACTTCAAAACAATATGATGCGGTTATTGAAAAATGCCGTTCATTATATATCAATAAGCTGAAAGATTATGGAAGTGCCTGGCGCATATTGCGATTGCCTTCTTTGACCGATCAAATTTTTATTAAAGCCCAACGCATTCGCCAGCTTCAGGAAAATATTACAAGAAAAGTGGATGAAGGAGAAGTTTCAGAGTTTATGGGCATTGTCAATTATTCGGTGATGGCTTTAATCCAATTGGAAAAAGGTGTTGCGGAACAACCTGATTTATCTGCCGAAGAAGCCATAGAATTATACGACAAACATGTTGCAATCACCAAGAGTTTGATGGAAGACAAAAACCATGATTATGGTGAAGCTTGGCGCGATATGCGGGTAAGTTCACTTACCGATTTAATCCTCCAAAAATTATTGCGCGTTAAGCAAATTGAAGACAATAAAGGGAAAACCATTGTTTCAGAAGGCATTGACGCCAATTACCAAGATATGATAAATTATGCTGTTTTTGCTTTAATTCATTTAAATGAATCCTAACAATATGAAATTTCCAATCTTTGTTTTTAGACTCATTGTTTCCTTAACCTTTATTTTTTCTGGGTTTGTGAAATTGGTGGATCCTTTGGGATCTTCCTATAAATTTCAGGAATATTTTAGTTCAGAAGTGTTAAATCTTGAATTTTTGATTCCTTATGCGCTGCCTTTTTCCATACTTTTAATTCTGGCTGAATTGATGTTGGGCGTTATGTTGTTGTTAGGTTATTTGCCAAAGTTTACGGTATGGAGCCTGTTTTTTATGATTCTTATATTCTTGTTTTTAACCTGGTATTCTGCATATTTTAATAAAGTGCTCGATTGTGGTTGTTTTGGCGATGCCGTAAAATTGTCAACTTGGGAAACGTTTTATAAAAACGTGGTGTTGTTGGTTTTTATTTTGATATTGCTTTTTACAACAAAATATATTCGTCCGTTAATCCATTTTAATTTTGCAAAGTGGACGACTTTTTTGGTTTTTTTCGCCTTCCTTTATGTCACTTATTATGTGTTGGTGCATTTGCCGATTATCGACTTTAGGCCTTATGCCATTGGTAAAAATATTCCTGACGGAATGAAACCTGCCGGGAATGAATTACCGCCAATTCACGATTTTTATTTAGAAAGCAGTGATGGATTAAATTTAACGGAAGAGGTATTGAAAGAAGATAAAGTGATGCTTATTGTGGCATATAATTTAGATAAAAGTGACAGGCAGGGGTTTTCAAAAATAAAGGAAGTAAGCGATAAAGCTATTGAAAAAGGTTATAAAGTTTATGCTTTGTCCGCTTCTTTGGAAGAAGATTTTTTAGACATAAAAGATGAATTTGATTTAAATTTCGACTTGTTGTTTTGTGATGAAACTACTTTGAAAACAATAATTAGGGCAAATCCAGGTATTGTAATATTGCGAAATGGCACAGTTACAGGTAAGTGGAACTGGATTGATGCGAAAAAAGCAATGGACAATTGAAAATTAATAATTAAAAAATGCTTTCGGCTTTTGCCTTATGCAAAAAAACCATAAAACTTATTTAAGTTTTATGGTTTTTTTTATGGTTTTTATTCAATGCAACCACTTTAATCCCATAATTCCTTTTACATAATAGGCTATAAATTACAAGTTTTTTTATTTAAAAAACATTATTTGTGAATGTACCCCCTAAAATTTAGGGGGTAAAACTATCGATCCTTCATTTAAAAACCTCAACCCCTAAAAAAATAGGGTATAAATCATAATAAATACTTATAATATTTAAATAGCCCATAAAAAAATAGGGTATTATTAAAAATATTCGTAAAAATTACAGTTGTACCCCATAAAAATTTGGGGGTAATAAAATATATATATATTTTTGACCCGAAATCAATCAAAATAATCACTTTATTATGAAGAAAATTGAAACAATTATTCGAAAATCAAAATTTGATGAAGTAAAAGAAGCCCTGCATCAAATTGAAGTCAATTTTTTTAGCTACTGGGATGTTACTGGAGTTGGAAACGAAAAAGAAGGGCATGTGTACCGAGGCGTAAGTTATAGCACTTCCGACATTCAGCGTAGGTTTTTGTCCATTGTTGTTTCCGATCCCTTTTTAGACAGAACGGTTGCGGCGATACTAAAGGCTGCTTTTACGGGAACTGTTGGGGACGGTAAAATATTTGTTTCTGAAGTTGAAGAAGCGTATAGGATAAGAACCAAAGAAAGAGGTTCCGACGCTCTAAAATAAAATCAATTAACTAATAAAAATATATATTATGGATACGAATGCTGTATTAGACTTAATGTGGGTAGTGATAGCCGGGATTTTGGTGTTTTTTATGCAAGCAGGTTTCACGCTTGTTGAAACTGGATTTACCAGATCAAAAAACACAGGAAATATTATAATGAAAAATTTAATGGACTTCTGTATTGGAAGTATCGCTTTTTGGGCAATAGGTTACACCTTTATGTATGGTGACTCCGAAGGTGTTTTTGGATCATTCATAGGAAGGCCATCTTGGTTTTTTGACAACCCCGCAGAAATGCATAGTTTGTTTTTTCAAACGGTATTTGCCGCAACCGCCGCAACAATAGTTTCGGGAGCCATTGCGGAAAGAACTAAATTTTCAACTTACCTTATCTTTTCGCTTTTAATGACTTTGGTTATTTACCCAATATCAGGTCACTGGGTATGGCAAAGTGGCGGCTGGTTGGCCAAGCTTGGTTTTACGGATTTTGCCGGTTCAACAGTTGTGCATTCAGTTGGCGGATGGGCTTCATTGGTGGCTGCATTTTTGGTAGGCCCAAGACTTGGGAAATACACCGATGGTAAATCAAATGCAATTCCCGGCCACAATTTGCTCATAGGATCTTTGGGGATATTTATTCTTTGGCTTGGGTGGTTTGGTTTTAATGCCGGTTCGCAATTGGCAATCTCAGGAGATAACGCAAATGCTGTTGCCGGAATCATAATTACAACAAACCTTGCTGGTGCGGCAGGTGCTTTGAGTGCGATGTTTGTTACTTGGATTATTTATGGAAGGCCTGATATTTCAATGACACTTAATGGGGTTTTGGCTGGTTTGGTTGCTGTCACCGCAGGTTGTGCCGCCGTGAGTCCGATGGGTGCATTTTTTATTGGCTTAATAGCTGGGATTGTTGTGGTATTCTCCATTGAATTTGTGGATAAAAAACTTAAAATCGATGATCCGGTTGGAGCAATATCTGTTCATGGCGTTACCGGTGCATTGGGAACTTTGTTGGGTGGTGTATTTGCAACTGATGGCGGACTTTTATATGGTGGCGTTCGACAGGAACAGGCCGATGCCCAACCCGCCCTTGTCGCTACGCATGAAGGTCTTGCCCAGGCCCTCGGCCAGGACCG
>PHDE01000208.1 GCA_002842505.1 Bacteroidetes bacterium HGW-Bacteroidetes-3
TTAAACTTTCAAATTAAATTTGCAATCATTACTTGTTTTGTTTATTCCGAAAGGGAAAACTATGAATTGCATAAAATTTGTTTTCGTGTCAACATTTTCTTTTTGTCACCATTTTTGCAGAAAAGGCAAAAATGTCGCCAAAATACAATTCAATTTCGTTTGTGCCCAGCGTTAAAACGCTGGTTTACAAAAAGATCGCCCCGACTGGGCTTTTTTTCTATTAAACTTTCAAATTAAATTTGCAATCATTACTTGTTTTGTTTATTTCGAAAGGAAAAACTATAAATTGCATAAAATTTGTTTTAATGTCAACATTTTCTTTTTGTCACCATTTTTGCAGAAAAGGCAAAAATGTCGCCAAAATACAATTCAATTTGGTTTGTGGCCCAGCGTTAAAACGCTGGTTTACAAAAATATCGCTCCGACTGGGCTTTTTTCTATTAAACTTTCAAATTAAATTTGCAATCATTACTTGTTTTGTCATTCCGACGCAGGAGGAATCGCATCAAGATTTGCCCTTTTTTAACATCGGTCATCGGTCATCGGACTTCCGACTATCAAAAATAAATATGACAAATGTTATTTTTTAACCAAACAATAAAAGGTAAATTTGTCTGATATTAAATCGTAAAAAATTATGAGTCAAGATAAAGCATGTTTGGTGTGCAAAAAATCAGCAAAAGAAATACCTGTTACAAAATTTTATTATCAAGAAAGTGAATTCTATATCTGTCCGCAACATATTCCAATTTTAATTCACAATCCGCAAGAGTTGATAGGATTATTGCCTGGTGCAGATAAGCTTACTGGCGGATAAATATAAAGATTATCAGTATTTATTGCACAAAAAAACGCGCCGATTGGCGCGTTTTATTTTTATTGAATTATTATATTTTTTTAAATTTTGTGGACATTTCCTTTCCAAATTCCTTTAATTTTTCAATGGCTGTTTCCACTTCTTTTTCAACGGTTTCAATAGTGCTTTCTTTCAAAAACGGATACCTGTAATCTGTTGGCGGCACAAAAGTTTCTTTAATGGTTCGGGTATTTACCCAACGCAATAAATTCCAAACAGAACCTGCTTTGTCGTTTGTTCCCGATCCGCGAGCGCCTCCAAAAGGCTGCTGGCCAACAACGGCTCCTGTTGGTTTGTCGTTGATATAAAAGTTACCGGCGGCATTTTCCAATTTGTTGGTTGCAATGTCAATCACATAACGGTCACCACTAAAAATAGCGCCTGTTAAAGCATATTCACTGGTGCTGTCAACCAAATCTAAACTTTCTTCCCATTTCTCGTCTTCGTAAATATAAATGGTCATAATTGGTCCGAACAACTCATTAACCATGGTTGCATATTTTGGGTTGGTGGTTAAAATTACCGTTGGTTCAATAAAATAACCAATTTCATCGCTGTAACCGCCACCAATAATAACTTCGGCATCAGCATCTATTTTTGCTTGCTCAATGGCACCCGATAATTTTTTGAACGCTCGGTTGTCAATCACCGCATTGATAAAATTTGTAGGATCTTCAGGCGATCCCATTTTAAACGATTTCAAATCTTTTTCCAAAGAAGTTCTAATGGTTGCCCACAAACTTTTTGGCAAATAAGCACGTGATGCAGCGGAACATTTTTGGCCTTGAAATTCAAAAGCGCCTCTTGAAATTGCCGTGGCAACTTCTTGCGCATTTGCAGTTGAATGTGCCCAAATAAAATCTTTCCCGCCTGTTTCTCCAACAATTCTTGGATAAGATTTATAAGTGTTCATATTTTTTCCGATGGTTTCCCAGAAACTTTTGAATACTGGCGTTGAACCTGTAAAGTGGACGCCGGAGAACTCCGGACTGTTCAATAAAACATCAGTTATCGTGGCCGAATTGCCTGTTACCATATTGATAACGCCGTCTGGCAAACCAGCGGCTTTAAACAATTCCATAATAACTTGCGCAGAATATACTTGTGAACTTGCCGGTTTCCAAATAACCACATTCCCCATTAATGCTGGCGCAGCAGGTAAATTACCTGCAATTGAAGTGAAGTTAAAAGGGGTAATTGCATACACAAATCCTTCCAACGCGCGATATTCCATGCGATTCCAAATTCCTGCGGAGGATTGTGGCTGGTTGATGTAAATCTCGGTCATAAATTGCACGTTGAAACGGAAAAAGTCGATCAACTCGCAAGCGGCATCAATTTCAGCTTGAAAAACGTTTTTGGATTGCGCAATCATGGTTGCGGCATTTAATTTATAGCGAAATGGACCAGCCAATAAATCGGCAGCTTTTAAGAAAATGGCTGCTCGGTGTTCCCAGCTTGTCGCTGCCCATTTAGCACGAGCTTCCACCGCTTTTTTTATTGCAAGTTCAATATGTTCTTTATCTGCAGTGTGGTATTTTCCCACACAATGTTTGTGATCGTGAGGCGGATGAATGTCAACTGTATTTCCGGTTCTGTATTCTTTTCCACCAATATAAAAGGGAATGTCAACTTGTTCATTGATCATTTTTTTATAAGTATCTAATAACGCTTTGCGTTCTGGAGTTCCTGGAGCATAAGAATTTATAGGCTCATTAATTGCTTTTGGTACGTTGTAAAATCCTGAAGCCATAGTGTCTGTTTTTAAGGTTTTTAAAATAAAATTTATGGGGCAAAGTTACAAAATTGAAATTACTTTAAGTCTGAAGCCCTAATACTCAATAATCAAATTTTAATACAATGTGCGCAGGTACTTTTTTTGATTTTGTGGATTAGGGTGGAAGTCGGAAGACGGAAGTCGGAAGACGGAAGACGGAAGTCGGATGATTGAAGACCGAAGACGGATGACCGAAGACCAAAGTTTCAAGTTCAAGTTGCATGCGAAATAAAAAGCATATCAAAAAGTTCATGTTAAATATTAGAATATTTGGCGATTAAGTTTAGATTGATTTTAATTTTCAGTTTGAAATTATTATTGAAGCTGCGTATTCTATGATAAAAACCAAGTGAAAAAATATAAAAAATCAATTCAAACTAAATTTGCAATTAACCGCAAAGAATACGCAAGGAAAATACGCAAAGAGTGATTTTGTTTTGTTTGACATTTGATTACGCTATTTTCAAAATCGTAAATCATAAATCGTAATTATATTTTGCGTTAGGGATTACTTCACTTATTTATTATTTTTTATAGGAGTTCAGTGAACCTTGTTTGGAGGGAAAAACCTTTTTGAGCATTTTCAGCGAAAAAAGTTTGAAACGAAAAGCCCGCCCGCCTTTTTGGTGGGAACGCCCAAAATAAGTTATGAATTAGCGTGCTGTTTTAATTATTTAAAGCTGCATTTTCTTCATCGGTCAATAGCCGTGAATGGATGATAAACCGCAACCCGAGCGGAATTTCAAGTGAAAAACTGGAGCCTCTGCCTTCTGTGACATCAACTGTTAAATGGGTGTGTTTCCAATATTCGAATTGATCCTGGTTCATATAATAATTTACGCCATCCAATTGGCCGAGCAACACATCGCTGTCGTCCAAATACATTTCTCCTTCTTCAAAAACCATAGGCGAAGAACCATCGCAACAGCCGCCGCTTTGGTGAAATATGAGTTTTCCGTGTTTTGCTTTCAGCTGATTTAAAACTTCAATTGCCTTATTTGTGATGGCTACTCTTTCAAATTTCATGGATATATTTTTTTGAAAAAGGCTGGCCAAATAATTAGCCAGCCTTATAATTGTTCAAAAATTGGCTTCTAAAAGAAACCTAATTTATTTTTATCGTAAGAAATCAACATGTTTTTAGTTTGGCGATAATAGTTCATCATCATCAAATGATTTTCCCGTCCGAAACCAGATTTTTTATAGCCGCCAAATGGTGCGTGTGCCGGATAGGCGTGGTAACAATTTACCCAAACCCTGCAAGCGATTCGTTTAAAATTTCAACTTTGGAAATAAACGATGAAATTACCGTTCAAATTTTTAGTATTTCGGGGCAACTTGTGGCACAGCAAAAATACTTTAACGAAGAAATAAATGTTAGCCAACTTCCCAACGGTGTATACTTGGTTAAGGTTACGCTTTCCTCAGGTTTTCAAAAAACACAAAAACTTATAATTTCGCGATGAGC
>PHDE01000209.1 GCA_002842505.1 Bacteroidetes bacterium HGW-Bacteroidetes-3
AAATGTACCATAATGTTCCTCAAAACTTTTTTAGCCAATTAAATTCATATTTCACAAAAAATAAAATAGGATCCATAAGCTTTTTAACCGCAAAGGAATACGCAATTTTGTTTTGTTTGACATTTGATTACACTATTTTCAAAATCGTAAATCAAAAATCGTATATCGTAAATCAATTTGCGTTAGGGATAAAGCGGCTTGTTTGAGCTCTTTTTTAGCAGCTTTTCGCAGCTAAAAAAAGCGAGTAGCGAAAGCCCGACCGAAGGGAACGCCCAAAACATCAAAATGTTTATTGAATTGATTGTTGCAATTCATAAAATTTAGCAAAATATGACTATAATAACTAAATTTCTGCATATTCTGAGAGAAATAAATTGCTAAAAAACATATATTTACCATAAATCTATTAATGATGTTTTTAAAGCGAATAATCTATTTTACACTTTTAACAGCTTTGGTGAATGTTGGCTGTAAATCGACAAAAACAACAATTTCGGAACCCGTTGAAATTATAGTGGAGCCCATTTTTGTTGCAAAATCCGAAATCTTAATAAGTCCGACCTACCTGCAACCTGGTGATACCGTTGCCATTGTTTCCCCCGCAGGAAATTTAAACAATAAGGTCGCCGAAATTGAGCAAGCGACAAAATTGCTTCAAAGTTGGAATTTAAATGTTGTTGTGGGAGAAAATGTATTCAACCAAAATAACGAATTTGCCGGAACCGACGAAGAACGTGCGGCCGATTTTCAAAAAGCATTAGACAATCCGAATATAAAAGCAATATGGTGTGCGCGAGGCGGTTATGGAACTGTGAGAATATTAGATAAATTAGATTACACAAAGTTTAAAGAACATCCTAAATGGGTCATAGGCTACTCCGACATCACCGCCATTCACAGTCAACTCCATAATTTGGGCTATGAATCTATCCACGGCATTATGGGCATTAGTTTAGATATTTATTGTGAATTTCCAAAAGAAAACGCCGATCCGTTGAAAGACGCTCTTTTCGGAAAACAATTGGCGTACACCATTGAAGGTTCATCAGACAACAGGCCGGGAAGCGCCACTGGGCAACTTGTTGGCGGCAACCTTACACTTTTGCATACGATGCTGGGTTCAAAAACAAGTATTGACACCAGTGAAAAAATTTTATTTATTGAGGAAGTTGGCGAGCATGCCTATCATATAGATCGTATGTTGCAAAGCTTAAAACGTGCCGGTTATTTTGAAAACTGCAATGGAATGGTGGTCGGCGCTATCAGCAAAATAAAAGGAAACATCTTGGAGGATTGGGGAAAACCCATTGAACAGCTTATTTTAGACGTGGTTAAAGAATACAATTTTCCGGTATTATTCAATTTTCCTGCCGGCCACGAAGAAGATAATAGGACCTTAATTTTAGGAAGAACTGTTGAATTGACCGTTGGAAATAAAGAATCATCCCTTGTTTTTAAAAATTGAGAAATATAAATTTAAGATCAGCACTTTGTGCATTTTGCAAAAAATCAATAAATTCACCTTTTAACTATTTTATGTTATGCAATTAATCCTAAAACCCTATAATTTAAAATTACAGCACACCTTCACAATTTCCAGAGAATCTTATGACATACAGCCCACTTTAATTGTTGTACTAAAAGACGGCGAATTTACAGGTTATGGCGAAGCAACCTCCAATCCATATTACCATATTACGGTACCAAAAATGATGGAAAACATCAAAGATTTGGAGCCGATTATCACAGAAAATTCAACTTTAACGCCAGAAGCATTTTGGGATAAAATGTACAAGCATTTAAAACACGATATGTTTGCTTTATGCGCCTTGGATCTTGCCTACAACGATTTATATGCCCGTAAAAAAGGAAAAAAACTATATGAACTATGGCATTATGACATCAGCCATAATCCGTTGACCGATTATACCGTTGGGATAGACACCATAGAAAAAATGGTTGAAAAAATGCAGGAACTTCCCTGGCCAATTTATAAAATAAAACTGGGCACCAAAGAAGACCTTAAAATAATTAAAGAACTGCGCAAACATACCGACGCCATTTTTAGGGTTGACGCTAACTGCGGATGGACGGTTGAAGAAACAATCAATAACGCAATTGAATTGAAAAAACTGGGCGTCGAATTTATTGAACAGCCTTTGGAAGCCAACAATTGGAGCGGACATAGAGAAGTTTACCTTAAATCTGTTTTGCCAATTATTGCTGATGAAAGTTGTCAGGTAGAAGCCGATGTTTTAAAATGTCACAATCATTTTCATGGCGTAAATGTAAAATTAGTAAAATGCGGTGGACTTACTTCCGCCAAAAGAATGTTGCTTGAAGCAAGAAACCTTGGCATGAAAACAATGGTGGGCTGCATGACGGAATCATCTGTTGGCATTTCAGCAATCGCCCATTTATTGCCTTTATTGGATTATGTGGATATGGATGGCGCGATTTTATTGGCAAAAGACATTGCAACTGGCATAACCATTAAAGACGGAATTATAAAATACAGCGACTTAAACGGAACCGGAGTTGCCTTAATTTAATGGGAATGATTGTAGATGAATTCCCGGACAGGGAAATTACGTTAAACGGAGAGAAATATCTATATTTTGGCGGCACTTCTTATTTGGGAATGGCAACAAATAAGGAATTTCAAGAAATAATTTATGAAAGTTTAAAAAAATGGGGTACCTTTTACGGAAGCTCAAGAAATGCCAATGTGAAATTAGCTATTTATGAGAAGTTCGAGAATTATTTTTCTGATTATTTGGGGGCAGAAACTGCTTTAACGGTTTCCTCCGGAACTTTGGCAGGCAAAATGGTTGTTGATTATTTGTCGAAATCTGAGGTTGCTTTTTTTCATTATCCAAAAACGCATCCGGCTGTTTTATCGCAAAATAGTTTGCCATTATTTATTGAGGACAAATTGCATCCCCAACTTCAAAATGAGATAAAAGAGGAAATTGTAATTACCGTTGACGCTATCTTACCCTTGGAAACAACGCCTGTTTCCTTCGATTTTTTAAATGAAATTTCATCCCAAAAGAAAATTACCTTGGTTTTGGATGAATCCCATAGTCTGGGTGTTATTGGCAAGTTTGGAGAAGGTATATTTTCAACAATTACCTCTGAAAAGCCGCACAGAAAAATTGTGATTTCATCTTTAGGAAAGGCTTTGGGACTTTCGGGTGGCATTATTGCTTCTGATAAAGAATTTATTGACCAAATTCGTGCAGAACCTGTTTTTGTATCGTCATCTGGAGCGAATCCAGCTTATTTAGAAGCCTATATGAAAGGCCTTCACCTCTATGAAAAACAGCGACAGCTCCTCACCAAAAATTTAAACTATTTGGATAAAATATTGGCGCCAAAAAGAGATTTTCAATTTAACAAAGCGTATTCGGTAATCTACTCAAACAGCGATGAGATTTACAAAGCTTTGCTGAAAGAAAAAATGGTTATCGCCCGATTTAAATATCCTACTTATGAAAACTATATGAACAGGATAGTGATAACCGCAAATCATACCAAAGTAGATTTGGAAAAATTGGCTGGCATTTTAAATTTAGCAGGCATTTAATAAAAAACCCCAGTTAAAGCTGGGGTTTTCCTTCAATTATATCTCGAATTTTACAATTCCCACCAAACTGGCGTAACCGGTGTTTGTCGGTTTGCTTCAACATTGGCCCTGTTACTGTTCAATTCGGCTGCAGGATAACTTGCCCTTCTGAACCACTGTCCGGCATAATCTCCGCTGGCATCTACTTCCTGACGAATTTTTAGGCCTTTAAAAACATTGTCAGAAAAATTATAGCGTCGGTAATCCACAAAAGTTTCAGGATTTAAAAAATTATGAATGTATTTTTCCTTCATAATATGATTTAACATCAATCCGGTTTCACTCACATCAACTGAGGTATCTGC
This sequence comes from Bacteroidetes bacterium HGW-Bacteroidetes-3, assembly GCA_002842505.1. GTDB lineage: Bacteria > Bacteroidota > Bacteroidia > Flavobacteriales > Flavobacteriaceae > Lutibacter. Next base: position 3,934 of record PHDE01000209.1, read on the forward strand.
CAAATAATCAGCACCGTCAGCGCCATATTTTGACATACTTGCGGCAATGCCTTCCTTATATGCGGCATAAGCAACACTGTTTGAGCCAACACTTGTTGTGGTGCCTCCATTTGCCAAAAAGGCTGCTTCGGCTTTAATGAACTTTGCTTCAGCATAAC
>PHDE01000020.1 GCA_002842505.1 Bacteroidetes bacterium HGW-Bacteroidetes-3
ATTTTGTAATAGAATCCTTGGCTCAAGATACTTTTTTAAAATTATGGGTTCATAGGGACAGAATTGAATCACCTAAGCATATTTTCTATTTCTTAAGATTTGTAATGAAAAGAGAATGTATTTCATATTATAGTAAACCTAAAAATAAGTTTTTTAGGGATGTCCATTCCTTAGAGAATTACGACAATTACCAAGACTATATGGTGGGGTATGATCCCGTAAATGCATCTGAAAATCTGAAAGACCATGAATCGCAGCAAAAAGCCTTCAATCGAATCAAAAATGTATTGCCCCTATTGAATGCTGAAAGAAGGCATTTGATTGAGCTATGTTTAAAATATGGGTTTCAGTATAAAGCTATTGCCGAGGTTATGGGTACAAGCATAAACGAAACCAGCGATGGAATAAAAATGGCTATTAGGGACATTAAAACCATCATCGATCAGGGAGGCATTTCAAAAACCAAAAAAGATACCTCAACTGGAATAAATACTCAAGGTGTTATGACTGAAGTACAAAAAAGAGTATTGGAACTGAGATGTGAAAAGAAGTATTCCTTTGCTCTCATTGCCGAAACACTTAACCTATCCCAAAAGGAAGTCCACAAAGATTTTATGGTCGCGTATAAGCTAATGCAGGAGAAACACCAACCACAACAGTATTAATATGGAAAAGTCTACGCTAAAACTGACTCGAAAAATCCAATTATTGATAGACCTGCCTACTAAAGAAGAAAAAAAAGAGGCATTGGATACCCTTTATCAGTGGCAAAACCGATGTTTTAGAGCCGCTAACCTTATTGTTTCCCATTTGTATGTACAGGAGATGATTAAGGAATTCTTTTATCTGTCAGAGGGAATAAAATATAAATTGGCTGATGAAAAAAAAGATGAGTACGGAATCTTGCAACGCTCCCGAATCAATACTACTTATCGCGTGGTATCGAATCGCTTTAAAGGTGAAATCCCTACAAACATATTATCTAACTTGAACAATACTTTAATCACTTCTTTTAATAAAAATCGACCTGAATACTGGAAAGGCGAATGTTCCCTTAAAAACTTCAGGAGGGATATGGCTTTTCCATTTGGTTTGGAGGGCATAAGCGGATTATCTTATAATGACGAGAAAAGGGCTTTTTGCTTCCGTTTATTTCAAATTCCCTTTAAGACATACTTAGGAAATGATCATACCGACAAAAGATTACTATTGGAGCGCGTACTAAAAGGAGAAATCAAGCTTTGTACTTCCCATATTAAATTAAAGGATGGCAAAATCTTCTGGCTACCGGTTTTTGAAATTAAAAAAGAAAAACAAACCCTAAGACCGGAAGTGATAGCGGAGGCATCCTTGTCTCTTGAATATCCCATTGTAGTGAAAACCGTTAATGCCCGACTTACCATTGGCACCAGAGAAGAGTTTCTATATAGAAGGTTGGCTATACAAGGAGCCCTTAAAAGGGCTCAGATAGGGGCTACCTATTCTAAATCAGGCAAAGGAGTTGAAAGAAAATTAAAAGCAGTGGACAAGCTTCGTAAAACGGAAAGTAATTATGTATCCCATCGTATTCATGTATACAGCAGAAAGTTAATAGATTTTTGTATTAAACATCAAGCGGGAACATTAATTCTATTAAATCAGGAAGACAAGATTGGGATCGTTAAGCAAGAGGAGTTTGTATTAAGAAACTGGAGCTATTATGAGTTAATGACCAAAATAAAATACAAGGCTGAGAAAGCAGGTATTGAAATTATTATAGATTAACCGATGTGGTTACGAGGGTGCTTGTACACCCGCAAGGTGAGGTTGCTTATTACACTCACTGAATGTGAACAGCATATACAACGCGTGGGCTCTCTTATTTTTATTGCTCCAAAAATACCAAAGTATTCATTTATGGCAATTCCCTTTCAATACACTTCCGCTAATTTTTGAGAAGCATATTGAAAGGAAATTCTTTTTTTAGGCTAAAAACAATTTTCTTACTTTTTTCTTTTTGTTTAAATCGCTCTAATAGATTACTTATATCCTCACTTATTTTTGATTCAACAACTCTTGCATATATTTGAGTTGTAGATAGTTTTGTGTGTCCTAAAAGTTTGGAAACTGTTTCTATTGGTACACCATTGGAAAGCATTACTGTAGTTGCAAAAGTATGTCTGGCTACATGAAATGTTATATGTTTGTGTATTCCGCATGCCTCAACAATTTCTTTTAAATAGCTATTTGTTTTTTGGTTTGAACAAATAGGCAGTAATCTTTTTAAACCTATAGTTTCTGTGTTAGCTGTATACTTATCAATTATTTGCTGTGCTTTTGGCAAGATTGGCACTTTAACCGTTTCATTTGTTTTTTCTCGTTTGGTGAATATCCAGTGGTTGTTATCTATTCCTTTGGTGATTTGATTTACAGTAAGCTCCTTTAAATCAATATAAGACAAGCCTGTATAACAAGAAAACAAAAAACAGTCTTTAATTTTTTCTAAGCGTTCCTGATTAAAATAGGTGTTCTCAATTAATTGTAATTCTCTTTCTGACAGATAATGCCGATCATATTTATCAAATTTTAATTGAACTTGATTAAAAGGGTTCTTAGCTATCCATTCCAATTTTACTGCGAGGTTAATCATCTTCTTAAAGCGTTCCAAATGCTTCATCACGCCATTATTAGCCAAAACATATTGCTTCTTTGAGTTTTTACACTTTCTCAAGTATTGCTCAAAATCACAGATGAACCGATAGTTCAATTGTTTTAAGTAAATGTCACTTTCTGTTAACTTTTGATCTAAGAACTTATGCAAATACTTTTCAGTGGTATAATAGTTCTTCATAGTGCCAAACTTCAATACCGTAATCATAGTGGAGTTATGGTATGCAATCAGTTCTCTCAAGGTTTTATGCGTATCATCTTCCCCTAGATAACGAGCTTTAATTGCATTGGCAGAAACAATTTTATCTTCTTCCAATAATTGTTTATGGCAGTCCAATAATTGACTATAAACCTGGTCCAAATAAGTGTTTAATAGTCTAATTTTATTAGTGGTCCCACGTCCTCTATTTTTTGAAGAATCCCATTCTTTAAATAAAATGGTCCTTTTAAGGCTAATTTCTGAACGTTGTCCATTAACTGTAATACGAACATAGATTGATAGTTGACTCGCATTGCCTCTCGATTTTCTTGTGAAGATAGTAAGTGAAAAGGTGCTGTTTGTCTGCATTTTATAACTTTTTAGTTTAACAAATTTTTGTAAAGACAAAAGCCAATTTGTTCTTAAAAGTTCTTTAAAATTACGACAATTTTCGTGAGATAGTGTTCACCTAATTGCACACCTTTTGGTTGGTTTTAAATGAATTCAATTGATATCATAAAAAACAAAAAACACTGATAATCATACGATTAACAGTGTTTTGATATAACCTAAAACTAGGTTCGTCGGGGTGGCAGGATTCGAACCTGCGACCTCCTGCTCCCAAAGCAGGCGCGATAACCGGGCTACGCTACACCCCGAAGGTGTGATTTACTTCTATTCATCAGAGCGTAGTTTATGCCGTGCTTGTCACGGTGCTACACCCCGAATAATTTCGGTGTGCAAATATAAAGCTAAAAATAGGTTTTGCAAGCAATTATTCGAAAATAAGTTTGTAGGGTCTTAAAATGGCAGAATGCAATTCGTAAATGCCAATATTTCTGCTTTTTCTGATGGTTTCTTTGCCTTCAAAAAAGACCAAAATAGTGGGTTCTGTAAAAGCACTGTATTTTGCCGCTATTTCTGGCGAAAAATTCATATCAACTTTATAAAAGGCAATTTTAGGAAAATTGGTATTCAGCAAATCATATACTTTAGGTTCCAATGCTTCACCTACATTGCACGAATTTGTCGAAAAATACAACAAAACGGCCTTAGTTTCACGCAACATATTTTCCAGATGCTCCAATGAATTTATGTTTTTAATTTCTCTCATTTTATTTTGACTTTTGGCAATAAAATCAAAATTACCATAAATTTCAAAAATTAAGGCAATGTTTGTTTCTTAATGTATTTGGTTATAATGGCATCATAAAAAATAATGCGTAAAGGCGGAAACTTTTAATTAATTGCCATAAATTTGTTCCTCGTTTAAATAAAGAATTGATTATGTCTGATAAAATTGAAAGAGTAAAATGTTTGATTATTGGATCTGGCCCTGCCGGATACACTGCCGCAATTTATGCTGCAAGAGCCGATTTAAAACCTGTGATGTACACAGGAATGCAAATGGGCGGCCAATTGACCACCACTACGGAAGTCGATAATTTTCCCGGATATCCGGAAGGCACCGATGGAACTGCGATGATGGAAGATTTAAAAAAACAAGCGGAACGTTTCGGAACGGAAGTTAGATTTGGATTGGTGACGAGTGTAGAATTAAGCAAAGAAGTTGGTGGCATCCATAAAGTTACCGTTGACGAATCCATTCAAATTGAGGCGAATACCATTATAATTTCAACAGGAGCCACCGCTAAATATTTAGGAATAGAAAGTGAACAACGTTTAATTGGCGGAGGCGTTTCTGCCTGCGCAACTTGTGACGGTTTCTTTTATAAAGGACAGGAAGTGGTTGTGGTTGGCGCCGGAGATACGGCCGCAGAAGAAGCGACCTACCTAGCCAATCTTTGTAAAAAAGTGACAATTTTAGTGCGTAAAGATTTTATGCGGGCATCAAAAGCGATGCAGCACAGGGTTGAAACAACACCAAATATTGAAGTGAAATACAATACCGAAATTGAGGAGGTTTTAGGCGAAAAGGTGGTTGAAGGCGTTCGGGTTGTCAATAACAAAACGAATAAAAAGGAAGTTATTGATATAACCGGTGTTTTTATAGCGATTGGACACGTCCCAAATACCGAGATATTTAAAGGTGTTTTAGCTATGGATGAAACTGGTTATTTAATCACCAAAGGGAAATCCACCAAAACAAATTTACCGGGTGTTTTTGCTGCTGGAGATGTACAGGATAAAGAATACAGACAAGCTGTTACTGCTGCAGGAACTGGTTGTATGGCCGCTTTGGATGCCGAACGTTATTTAGGGTCACTGCATTAAAATCTTATAAAATCATAAAAAGAGACTGTCTAAAAAGAACTCATATTTTAATCGCAAGTGACGCTAGATTTTTTATAAGAAACGCAAAGGGCTGATTTTAAGATCTTAACATTTAGCGAACATTGCGCCTTCTTTGCGAGCATTGCGGTTAAACCTACTTTTTAGACAGTTTCTTTTAGCCATTAATTACTGCAATCGTTTTCGTAAAAAGTAGCGCCAATAATAGGAATTGAACCTATTAAGTTTTTAATTTTGCCTAATAAAATTAATGCCATGAGTTTACTTTCAAATAGTTATTTTGTATTATTTCTGATTATATTAATTGGGTTCATTATTGGCCGAATTAAGATAAAGGGAATTTCTTTGGATGTGTCTGCCGTTATTTTTGTAGCCTTGTTTTTTGGCCATTATGGGGTGGTTGTCCCAATTGATTTTCAATATATTGGATTGGTGCTTTTTATATTTACCATTGGAATTCAGGCCGGGCCCAGTTTTTTTGAATCATTTAAAAGGAACGGACGCGAATTGGCACTTTTGGCTACTTTGCTTATTTTAAGTGCGGGTTTAATTACCTTTCTGATTTCCTATTTTTTGGGAGTGGACAAAAATTTAGCAATTGGATTGTTAAATGGTGCGTTAACCAGCACGCCCGGTTTGGCTACCGCCATTGATATTACGGGTTCTCCATTGGCATCAATCGGCTATGGTATTGGTTATCCGTTTGGGGTAATTGGTGTCATTCTTTTTGTTAATTTCTTGCCTCGAATTCTTCGGATAAACATAAAAGAACAGGAAAAAATATATAAAGATGAAATGTTTTCTCAATTTCCTGAAATTTTATCCAAGCATTTTGTGGTTGAAAATGAAAATGTAATAGGCAAAAGTTTGGGAGATTTAAATATCCGATTTATGACCAAAGCAGTGGTTTCCAGAATTATGCATCAAAACACGGTGATTATTCCGGAAGCTGAAATTATTCTTCAAAAGGGTGATATTATTAGGGCTGTAGGATCTAATGATGCCATGGAAAGGGTTAAATTGGTGGTTGGGCCTGAAACCAAAAAGGAAATTCCGTTAGACACAAAATACGATGTTCGTTCTATTTTGGTGACCAATAAAGAAGTGGTTAAAAAAACATTGGGGCAACTCAATATTCTTGAAAATTATCACGCGACCATTACACGCGTTCGTCGATCAGGAATAAATATATCACCAAGTCCATCCTTAAAATTACAGTTTGGAGACAAATTAATTGTTATTTGCACCAAAGAAAATATGGGTGAGGTTAGCCGTATTTTTGGTGATGACAAACTCTCAAATACCGATTTTTTACCCATTGCTTTAGGAATTATTTTGGGTATTTTGGTTGGGAAAATGAGTGTTAATTTTGGAGATTTTTCATTCGGACTCGGATTAACAGGCGGAATTTTAGTGGTGGCGCTTATTTTGGGAAGAACTGGCAAAACTGGACCTATTATGTGGACAATGACCGGCGAGGCAAATCAGATATTAAGGCAATTCGGATTGTTGTTCTTTTTGGCGGCAGTCGGCACCAGCGCAGGATCGCACCTTGAAAGCACTTTTCAGCAATATGGCGTGGAATTATTTGTTTATGGCGCCATTATTACCCTAGTTCCAATGATAATTGCAACTATCGCCGCCCGATATTTTTATAAATTAAACGTGCTTGTTTTGCTTGGAACGCTTACCGGAAGCATGACCAGCACACCTGGATTGGCGGCAACCGACACGATGGTTGATTCAGACGCGCCTGCAATTGCTTACGCCACCGTTTATCCAATTGCAATGGTATTGTTAATTATTGTGGTGCAAATTTTAAGTTTGATTTGATAGAACGGTAGGGACAGGTCGCGACCTGTCCGTACACTTATAATAAATAATTTTAATTTTCATTATTAATTTTAATTCGCGTTAGGGGTTGAAGTGAAAATCCTGGCATTGCAATTCCGTATTTTGAATTAAAGTTTGAATGGTTCTCGCAATGACAGATTGCAACGAAAAACCCGACCGCTTTTTCAGCGGGAACGCCCAAAATATTATTGTTTGATTACTGCCTTTTAAAAAGACTGGCCTTGTCGAAAAATTCTGTCAGCGTAATTTTTGGATTGGAGAATAAATAAACTTCCCCGGAGTTTTTTAGCAATATTTCAATGGTTTCGGTAGCATTTACATAAACAATTGAATTGTTGGAGGTGTTCACAACAGCATTTACGGCTTTAAAATCTTTCCCTTTAAAGGCACTGTTGTGTATAGTTTCAATTTCTAAATTGGTTGTGGTTCCGCTCAAATTAACGGTAGCTTTATCCAATGTGTGAATGATTGCATTTTTTGTGTCGATAATTCCCTTTAAATTGCTGGACTCTTCAGAAGTAATAAAGGCCTCATCACATAAAATTTCCAAATTTAAATCGCTTGATTTTTTGGAGTTTGCTCGAACAATTTTCGAATTCAGTTTTAGGCTGAAATCAGAATTGTCATAAGCATTTATGGTTAAAGAATCTATTCGCAGTACATTGTTCGATTTTATTTTCGCCTTGTTATAGGCAAAAATTTCATTCAAATCTTTATTCACATTCACGTGAACGGTTAATTCCTTTGGCCTTATAATCCTGGAACTTGTTTTTATAATAAGCGTGCCATCGCTAATTTCGGTAACTACAACTTCCTGTAAATTAGAGTCTGTTTCAACAGTTACGGATTGTTTGTCGTTATAAACCAGTAAAACAGTGACATCGTCAATGACTTCAATTTTTGTGAATTTCGAAAGATTTCGGTCTTCCGTGGTTACATTTTTGTTCCCTATTATTTTTTCTTGTGCATTTATGGAAGAAAAAATGAGTAAAAAGGAAATGAATATAATAGTTTTAACTGTTTTCATTGAAAGGTTTTCAACAAAAATACACAAAATAAATTTTACATTTAATTTGCGTATTTAAAAATCTATGCTAAATTTGCCAAATAATGAACCTGAAAAATACAAATACTAATTGGTGGTGGAACTCTCTTAATTTCTAAGCGAGCCGAAACTATTATATTTATATTTAAAATATATAACAAAAGGACTTATCTCGCGGTAAGTCCTTTTTTATTGAACAAAACAGATGAAAGAAATAAAATTTAAAACAATTTCAAAAACGCTTTTGGCGGATACTATTACGCCGGTGGGAATGTATTCGAAAATCAGGGACAAATATGCCAATAGTTTGCTGTTGGAAAGTTCCGATTATCACAGCAAAGAGGAAAGTTTTACCTTTATTTGCGCGGAGCCCATTGTGACGTTAAAGGCAGATAATAATGTGTTTACCTATAATTATAAAAACAAGGATCTTGATAAAAAAGAAATAAATCGCGATTTTTATCCCATTTTTGAAAGCTATACCGATACGGTAAAAGCAGATTGCGATACTACCATCAAAGGTTTCAACGGATTTTACGGCTACATTTCATACAACGCTATTCAGTATTTTGAAACGATAAAACTGAATGCCAAAAAAGCGGCTTCTGAAATTCCCGATTTTCAGTTTAGTTTTTTCAAATTCATCATCGCCATCAACCATTTCAACAACGAACTTATTTTAATTGAAAATATGGAAGAAGGCGAAGCTTCAAGAATCCACGAAATTGAAACGTTGATCAATGCACGCACTTACGGATTGTATAATTTTGAGACTTCCGGCGAAGAATCTTCCAATTGTACCGATGATGATTTTAAAAATTACGTGGTAAAAGCAAAAGAGCATTGCAAACGCGGCGATGTTTTTCAATTGGTGTTGTCGCGTCAGTTTCAGCAATCATTTAAGGGCGATGAATTCAATGTTTACCGAGCTTTGCGCTCTATAAATCCATCGCCGTATTTGTTTTACTTCGATTATGGAAGCTTTAAATTGATGGGCTCTTCGCCCGAAGCGCAAATTAAAGTTGATGAAGCAAAAGCCATCATCAATCCGATTGCCGGCACTTTTAAACGCACCGGAATTATGGCGCAGGATATTTTATTGGGTGAAAAATTATCAAAAGACAAAAAGGAAAATGCAGAACACGTGATGTTGGTGGATTTGGCGCGAAACGATTTAAGCAAACACGCAAGCAACGTAAGCGTTGAGGTTTTTAAGGAAGTGCAATATTTTAGCCACGTGATTCATTTGGTGTCCACTGTTCAGGGAAAACCGATTGGAAAAGCGATTGAAATTGTGGGCGATACGTTTCCAGCCGGAACTTTAAGCGGCGCGCCAAAGTTTAAGGCAATGGAATTAATTGATAAATATGAAAACCAAACTCGCGGATTTTACGGTGGTGCGGTCGGATTTATAGGTTTAAACAATACCGTGAATTTGGCCATTGCCATTCGCTCTTTTGTGAGTAAAAACAATACGTTGTTTTATCAGGCAGGTGCGGGAATCGTTATCAATTCAACCGAAGAAGGCGAATTGCAGGAAGTGAACAACAAATTGGCTGCCTTGAAAAAAGCGGTTATTATGGCAGAAAAAATATAACAAAAAAAACAGACAATTACACAAATTGTCACCCTGAGCGCAGTCGAAGGGAAACAAATCAACGTTTAAAATGAAAATACTCATCATAGACAATTACGACTCATTTACCTACAATTTGGTGCATTTGGTCGAAAAAATTACGGGCGAATATCCTGCTGTTTTCAGAAATGACGAAATTACCGTTGAAGAAGTGGGGAAATACGACATTATCATGCTTTCTCCAGGTCCAGGAATTCCCGACGAAGCCGGGATTTTAAAAGAAGTGATTAAAACTTACGCCGCAACAAAACCAATTTTTGGCGTTTGTTTGGGTTTGCAGGCCATTACCGAAGTTTTTGGAGGTTCGTTGGAAAACTTGGAAAATGTTTTTCACGGCGTTGCCACCACAATGAATGTTTTGAATAAAAGCGCGATAATTTATAAAAATATTCCTGCGGAATTTGAAGCGGCGCGTTATCATTCCTGGATTGCATCTTTAAAAGATTTTCCCGAAGAATTGGAAATTACCGCGGTTGATGAATTTGGATCGGTGATGTCTTTACAACACAAAATACACAATATTTGTGCGGTTCAATATCATCCAGAATCTATTTTAACGCCCATTGGAGAACAAATTGTAAGAAATTTTATTGAAGAAAATTCATAATGATGAAAACGATATTAAGCAAATTAATTGAACAGCAATATTTAACAAAGGTTGAGGCCAGTGAAGTGTTGGTGCAAATTGCCAACAACAGCTACAACGCTTCTCAAATGGCGGCATTTTTAACCGTTTTTATGATGCGGCCAATTTCTGTGGAAGAGCTTTCCGGATTTCAGGAAGCCTTGTTGGATTTGGCGGTAAAAGTGGATTTGTCTGAATTCAACACGATCGATTTATGCGGAACTGGTGGCGACGGAAAAAATACGTTCAACATTTCAACCTTAACCTCATTTATTGTTGCAGGCACAGGAAATAAAGTGGCCAAACACGGAAATTACGGCGTTTCTTCCGTAAGTGGTTCTTCAAATATGTTGGAGTTTTTGGGCTATAAATTCACCAACGATGAAACTGTTTTGAAACGGCAAATTGAACGCGCCAATATTTGTTTTTTGCACGCGCCATTGTTTCATCCGGCGATGAAAGCTGTTGGACCGGTGCGGAAAGAATTGGGCGTAAAAACATTTTTCAATATGTTGGGTCCGCTTGTAAATCCGAGCCGACCACAAAATCAGCTAGTGGGCGTTTTTAACTTGGAAGTGGCAAGAATTTACAATTATTTGTTACAAAAAACAACGAAGAATTATGGCATCGTTTATAGTTTGGATGGTTATGATGAAATTGCGTTGACAAGCGGATTCAAACTGTTTACCAAAGAAAATGAACAACTGATCACGCCCGAAGAATTGGGATTGAAAAGATTGAATCAGTCCGATATTTTTGGCGGAGTCACTGTAAAAGAAGCCGCAGAAATTTTCAGTTCCATCATAAATGGCGAAGGAACTGAAGCGCAAAACAATGCGGTGTTGGCAAATGCTGCTTTTGCGTTGAAAATAATTGACAACAATAAATCGTTTGAAAGTGCTTTTGAAGAAGCCAAAGATTCTTTATTCGGATTAAAGGCAAAAGAAAGTTTGCTTAAATTGGTGAATTTTTAATCTTTCAATCATTAAATATTTCAATAAAAATGAACATACTAGATAAAATAATCGCCCATAAAAAATTGGAAGTCGCCAAATTAATGCGGGAAATTTCCATAGAAAAATTGGTGAAAAGTCCGAATTTTAACCGCACGCCAATTTCCTTGAAAAACGCGTTAACCGCTAAAAATTCGACAGGAATTATTGCCGAGTTTAAAAGAAAATCGCCTTCAAAAGGAATGATCAACGATAAAGTTTCCATTGGCGAAGTAACGCAAGGTTATTTGGATGCCAATGTTGCCGCGCAATCTATTTTGACCGAAACGGAATTTTTCGGCGGAAGCATTATAGATTTAATTCAGGCGCGTGCCGTAAACGAAACCATTCCAATTTTGAGAAAGGATTTTATTGTGGACGGATTTCAAATTGTGGAGGCAAAAGCAATTGGTGCCGATGCTATTTTGCTGATTGCAGCTTGTTTAACCAAGGAAGAATTGAAGAATTACGGAAAATTGGCCGAAGATTTGGGAATGGAAGTGTTGTATGAAGTGCACAACCAGGAAGAGTTGGACAAAATTGAGCTGAACCATAAAATTATTGGCATTAACAACCGGAATTTGAAAACTTTTGAGGTGGATTTGGAGCATTCCATTGCATTGATAAAGAACATTCCGGAGAATTGCATCAAAGTTTCGGAAAGCGGCATCAGCGATCCAAGAATTATTACCGGACTTAAAGAGTACGGATTTCAAGGGTTTTTAATTGGAGAAACTTTTATGAAAACGGAAAATCCGGGTTTGGCTTGTTTGGAATTTATTTCTCAAATCAGGTAAAAATGAAGATCAAAGTTTGTGGAATGCGGGAAAGTGAAAATATTTCAGAGCTATTGGCTTTGAAACCAGATTTTATCGGATTTATATTTTACAATCAATCAAAACGTTTTGTGGCCGATTTTCCGCAGATTGAAATTCCTTCATCAATAAAAAAAGTGGGTGTTTTTGTGAATGAAACCATCGAAGAAATTGTTGAAAAAGCAACGCAATTTGAACTGGATTTTGTGCAGTTGCACGGAAATGAAACGGCCGATTATTGTGAAGAATTATCAACAAAAAACATAAAAATAATCAAGGCTTTTTCTGTCGATGAAAATTTTGATTTTTCAGCAACAAAACCTTTTGAAAAACACGTTCCGCTGTTTTTATTCGACACAAAAGGAAAAAATTACGGCGGAAGCGGCATCAAATTCAATTGGGAGTTGCTTCAAAATTATGCAGGAAAAACACCTTTTTTATTAAGCGGAGGCATCAACAAAAATGATTCGGAGGAAATTAAGAAATTTAAGCATCCCGGATTTTTGGGAATCGACATCAATAGTGGTTTTGAATTGGAACCGGCATTGAAAAATATCAGTGAAATTAAAGAATTTAAAAGCAGTTTATGATGAGTTATTTTGTGGACAAAAATGGTTATTACGGAGAATTTGGCGGCGCTTTTATCCCGGAAATGTTGTATCCGAATGTGAAAGAATTGGAAGACAATTATTTGAATATTATGCGAGAGCCTTCTTTTCAGAAAGAATTTCAGGATTTATTGAAAGAATATGTTGGTCGCCCAACGCCGCTCTATTTTGCGAAACGGCTTTCGGAAAAATACAATACAAAAATTTATTTAAAACGGGAAGATTTGTGCCATACCGGTGCCCATAAAATAAACAACACCATCGGACAAATATTGGTGGCGAAAAAGTTGGGGAAAACCAGGGTAATTGCCGAAACGGGCGCAGGTCAACACGGCGTTGCAACCGCCACAGTTTGTGCGTTAATGGGCATTGAATGCGTGGTTTATATGGGTGAAATTGACATAGCGCGCCAAGCGCCAAACGTGGCGCGAATGAAAATGTTGGGCGCAACGGTTGTGCCAGCATTGTCGGGCAGCAGAACACTAAAAGATGCCACAAATGAAGCGATTAGAGATTGGATCAACAACCCGGTAAACACGCATTATATCATTGGTTCTGTAGTTGGGCCGCATCCGTATCCCGATATGGTGGCACGATTTCAATCGGTTATTTCAGAAGAAATAAAAAAGCAATTGCAGGAAAAAGAACATACAGAAAATCCGGATTATGTGATTGCCTGCGTTGGTGGCGGAAGCAATGCCGCAGGTGCTTTTTATCATTATTTGGATGAAGAAAAAGTGAATTTAATTGCCGTTGAAGCTGCCGGTTTGGGGATACATTCCGGTGAAAGTGCCGCAACCAGCATTTTGGGAAAAGAAGGCGTGATTCACGGAAGCAAAACCTTGTTGATGCAAAGTGAGGACGGACAAATAACGGAGCCTTATTCTATTTCTGCAGGATTGGATTATCCGGGAATTGGACCTTTGCACGCGCATTTATACAAATCCAAACGTGCCAAATTTATTTCAATTACTGATGCCGAAGCGATGAAAGCCGGTTTGGAATTGTGCGAACTGGAAGGCATTATTCCGGCGATTGAAAGTGCGCACGCATTGGCGGTTTTTAAAATGAAAAAGTTTAAGGAAAGCGATGTGGTGGTATTGAATTTATCGGGACGCGGCGACAAGGATTTGGACACGTATGTAAAATATTTTAAACTATAATTGATTTCGAACCATTGACAAAGTTGAAGTTTCTTCTTTGTGAAACTCCGTGACTCTTAGTGTAACTTTGTGTAATTGTTATCACACAAAGTTGCACAAAGAAAATACACAGAGGAACACAAAGTTGGGCGTAATAATTAATTTGCGGTAAAAAAATATAAAAAATGAACAGAATAAATCAAAAATTACAGGAAAACAAAAAACTATTGTCCATTTATTTTACGGCTGGTTTTCCGAAGTTAAACGACACGGTTTCCATTATTGAAAACTTGGAAAAAAGTGGCGTTGACTTTATTGAAATCGGTTTGCCATTTAGCGATCCACTGGCTGATGGACCGACTATTCAGGCGAGTTCAACGCAAGCTTTGGATAACGGAATGACTACAGAAGTTTTGTTCAATCAGCTAAAAGATATTCGCAAAACGGTCATAATTCCTTTAATTGTGATGGGTTATTTCAATCCGATGATGCAGTACGGAATTGAAAATTTCTGTAAAAAATGCGCTGAAATTGGCATTGACGGATTGATAATTCCCGATTTACCGGTAGATGTTTACAACAACAATTACAAAGCTATTTTTGAAAAATACGGGCTCGTCAATGTGTTTTTAATCACGCCGCAAACTTCATTGGAACGCATTCGGTTTATTGATGAAATTTCGGACGGATTTATTTATATGGTGAGTTCGGCCAGTGTTACGGGTTCGCAAAATGCTTTCGGAAAAACCCAAGATGATTATTTTAAACGCATTGCCGACTTAAATTTGAAATCGCCCCAAATTATTGGATTTGGAATTTCAAACGCGGAAACCTTTAAACAAGCGACAAAATATGCGAAAGGCGCCATTATTGGTTCGGCATTTGTAAAATATTTAAGTGAAAATGGCACAGCCGACATAAATAAATTTGTAAGCTCTATTTTAGAGTAATACCTTTAAACTAATAAACTAAATCTAAAAAAAATCAAAAAAAATGGAAAACACTAAATTACCAATAAGAGCAGGAAACAATCCTTTGGCAGTTGAATTGGAAGAAGGAAAAAAATACGCGTGGTGTGCTTGTGGTTTGTCCGAAACCCAGCCATTTTGCAACGGATTGCACAAAGGATCTGGAATGAGTCCCATTGTTTTTACTGCCGAAAAAACAGAAACAAAGTATTTGTGTGCTTGTAAAGAAACCAAAAACGGACCTTTTTGCGACGGGTCGCATAAATAATCAGAAGAACTTTTTGTATTGCAGAACCCTAAAATCAAATGTATTGAATTTAGGGTTTTGTTTTTTTAAAAGTTGGTATTGCGGGTTGCTTCCAACCGCACGGTTTGCGCTTCCGGAAGGTGCCGTTAATGAAACCATTTTTATTTTTCTGGTTGTTTCATTTTCTTTGAATTCAAATTCATGAATTTTTGGCGTTTCTGCAGAAATTGATTTCAGGATCATATTTTGCGTTTTTAGTTGTCTTCTTAAATGATATTCGGGTCCGTTTTTGCTATTTCCGCCAGTTAATAAAAGCGTATTTACTGAAGGATTTTTTTTGAGATAAAACAACAAATCTCTGAATTTAATCTTCGACATTCCCAAATCGGAAGCATCCATTTTTATGCGTTCGCAAGATTCAACAATGTCACAAATCCCAATGTTATTAGCAATTAAAAAATCTTTGCGTTGTTGAATGGCAAAATCAGTATTTTCAAAATGCAAGTTCAGCGAAAATATTTCATTCAAAATTTTCCATAATTGTCCGTCAATGCTGCCATAACAAAAATTGACATCGCCTGTTTTTAATTTTCCCATTGAAAATCGGGGCGGAGGCAAAGTGCCAACAATGAGCTTGGTAGTTCCTTTTGGTATAAATGGCTTATAAGGATGAATGTGATAAAACAATCGATTTATTTTTAACTATTAACAATTTTTTTTTGAATTATACAATAAAGAGCGGAACATTTACTTTATGTCTTACACGATCTATGGTAGTTCCAAATATTAAATCCTTAAGCATCGCATGGCCATGTCTTCCCATAACCAATAAATCAAAAGTATCTGCATTCACAATTTGCGGAATTATTCGTTTTGGACTGCCAAATCCAAGTTTTATTCGAATTTTGTAACCTCGATCAGTTAATTCTTTTTTATAATTATTTAGAAATGCTTTATCACTTGAGGTTTCATAGTCTTTAATCTGATTTCCATAAACAAATGCTCCAGGAGTTTCAACAACATGAATAAAGGTGTAATTGGTTGTTTTTCCCCCAATTTGCAAAGCAGAAGCAATGGTTTTATGATCTGAAGATGAAAAATCTATTGCTATTGCAATATTTTTATAAGGTGGCAAAGCTGAGATCTCCTCAATTTTGACGGGTTTAATGTGTGGTACCATAATGAGTGTTTTTATTGGCAATTTTTTTATCAGTGGCCAAACTGTAATGAAAATTAGTAATAATGCGGCTCCAATAATAATTGGGATAAGAAATAACCAAATATAAATAGGTGATGATGACGTTTCAAGCCACATTTTAACTTCATCCAAAACCAGTTTGGCATTAAGCACAACAATGATAACAGTAATTAACCAAGCCGATATGCGTTTGAGCAATTTTATGTGAAATCCCTGCATCAGTTTCTTGTCGCTCACAAAATGAATCAAAGGTATGATGGCAAAACCCAGTTGTAAACTTAGCACTACTTGACTTAATACTAATAACTGGCCAATATATTGTTCTCCAAAATAAATGACCGTAATTAATGCCGGTATTATGGCAATTAAACGTGTGAGCAAACGTCGTACCCAAGGCTGAATGCGTAAATTCAAATAACCTTCCATGATTATTTGTCCGGCCAGCGTGCCGGTAATTGTTGAACTTTGTCCGGCGGCAATTAGCGCCAATGCAAAAAGTATTGGTGCCCATTTGGTGCCTAATAAAGGTTGCAGCAATTTGTGTGCATCCTGAATCTCGGCAATTTCATACATTCCATTTTTATAAAATACAGCAGCCGCTAAAATCAGAATGGCGGCGTTGACAAAAAAAGCGAAATTTAATGCAATTACAGAATCAATAAAATTGAATTTTAATGCCTGTAAAATTCCTTTTTTGGTGTGTTTTATTTTTCTGGTTTGCACCAAGGAAGAATGTAAATACAAGTTATGTGGCATTACAGTTGCTCCAATAATTCCAATGGCGATATACAGTGCTCCATCACCCGGTAAAGAGGGTATAAAACCGGTTAAAATTTGACCAATATCTGGCTTGGCGAAAAACATTTCAAGAAAGAAAGACAATCCAATAATCACAATCAGCCCAATAATAAAAGCCTCCATTTTACGAATTCCTTTGTTTATAAGAAATAACAGTAAAAAACTATCAAAAACCGTGATACAAACTCCCCAGATCATTGGGATGCCAAACAGGAGCTGCAATCCTATCGCCATTCCTAAAACTTCGGCTAAATCGCAAGCGGCTATAGCAATTTCTGCCAATAAATATAGAATAAAATTTACTGCCCGTGGATAGGCTTCCCGGGATGCTTGCGCCAAATCTAATCCACGTACAATTCCCAAACGTGTTGCCAAGCTTTGCAATAACAAAGCCATTAAATTAGACATTAATAAAACCCAAATTAAAGCATAGCCAAATTGGCTTCCTCCAGCAATATCTGTGGCCCAATTTCCCGGATCCATGTAACCAACACTCACCAAATAGGCCGGACCCAAAAATGCCAATATTTTTCTCCAATTCGATTTCTTTCCGGAGGTATTTACAGATCCGTGGACTTCTCCCAGTGATTTTCTGTGTTTTTTATCGGTCATTTATAATTTATGATTGAAGATATAAGTTAGAAGCCGTTTTATGCGACACCATAATTGTATTGTTGTTGATTTCAATTTTTAATGAAAGGTCAAATGCTTCTTTTTGTAAAATTTTAACTTTGGCATTAAGGCAAATATTGTTTTTATCGAGAAATTGTAAAAAAATGGGGGAGGAGTCTTTAACCCCTATAAAAGTACCTTCATCCCCTACTTGACATTCAGAAAATAATATTTTTGCAATTTTTGGAAAATTTCCATCTTCATCAGGAATAGGATCTCCATGCGGATCTATTTTAGGATAGGAAAGAAACGCATCCAGCTTATTGGTGAGTTTTTCCGATTTTATGTGCTCTAATTGTTCGGCAACCTCATGTACTTCATCCCAAGAAAAATTTAGTTTTTCTACCAAGAAAACTTCCCATAATCGGTGCTTTCTAATAATGGCTATTGCAGTTTCCATTCCGAATTGACTTAACTTAAACCCTTTATATTTTTTATAATTGATTAGTTTTTTTTCTGAAAGCTTTTTAATCATATCGGTAATTGAAGAAGCTTTCGTTTCCATTTCTTTTGCAAGCGCATTGGTGCTCACTCCGTTTGGGAGTGTTCGCTCTAGATGAAATATGGCTTTTAAATGATTTTCTTCTGAAAATGTTAGCATTTATTCGTTTATTAGATACAAATGTACATTAAAAAAAATATATTTTTAGACTAGGCTAAAAATAATTAAATATTATTAAAAAAAATAATATTTAATGAAATAAGAGAATACTATGTAAATTTACCGACGAATTGAATTTTATGCTAGAATCAATAAATAGATTTTTTAAAAGTTTAGATTTTCTGAAAGGAATTGTATTGGCAGTTGCGATGCTGATACCGGTTTTTTTGAGCAGCTATATTTTTGGAGATATTCATATTGGTTTTAGCGTGGCATTGGGGGTATTGTTTTGTTCGCCAACCGATGTTCCCTGAAGCAATAAACACGTGTTTTTTGGAATTTTAATCGCTACATTTTTATCGTTTGGCTTAACCTTGCTCTTTGGCTCCATAGCGAATATTTTATGGTTATTATTGCCTATTTTGGGTGTTTTTGTATTTCTGGTTTCCTATATTTCTGTTTTCGGATTTAGGGCTTCGCTGATTTCCTTTGTGGGTTTATTAGCCATTGTTTTAAGTTTTGTCCACGATTATTCAAAAGAAAGTTTGCTGTTGCACGCCTCATTAATCGCCTTGGGCGGCTTGTGGTATTTATCGCTCACCTATTTAAAATCGTTGCTGTTTCCAAAAATTCAGGTTGATCAATTATTTGTTAAAACCATTGAAAAAACTGTGGAATATTTAAGGATTCGAGGAGAATTGTTTGGCAGTTCAGAAAACAGGGACGAATTGCGGCACAAATTATTTGGGCTTCAAATTGAAATAAACGAACTTCATGAAACGTTGCGAGAAATAATTTTAGCAAGCAGAGGCAATTCAGTTTCTTCAAACAGATCCAGAAGGCAACAATTAATTTTCACGGAATTGGTAGATATTTTGGAACTTGCCATCGCAAATCCATTGGATTATGACAAGTTTGATGAGGTCTTTAAAAAACACAAAGAGAAAATTGGGGAATTTAAAGTGCTTGTTTTTGAAATTGCAAACCAGTTGGAGCACATTTCAAAAGTGATCAGAAAAGAAGAAAAATTAAAAGAGAATGTTAAAATCCCTGAAATTTTAAAAAACATTGACCGGCATATCGATTATTATCGCATTTTAGTGGGCTTGCCAAAAGCAAGGAAAGGAACTTTAATGTTGCTGAATCTGAAAAATTATCAGGAAAAGCAAGCACAAAATGTAACGGCAATTGAAAGGGTACTCAATAATTACAGGAAAAACGATGAAATTTTAAGTGCCAAGGAAGCCGGACGGTTTATCACGCCACAAGATTATGATCTTAAAAAGTTAACCGATAATTTTTGCTTTAGTTCTCCAATATTTAAGCATTCATTGAGATTGGCGATTGTGGTTTTGGTTGGCTTTATGATTGGCAAATCATTTTCCATGCAAAACCCTTATTGGATTTTATTGACAATCATTATCATTATGCGCCCAAGTTTTGGGTTAACCAAATCAAGGTCTATTCACAGGGTTATGGGAACATTAATAGGCGCCGCAATTGCAACCATCATCATATTAATTACGCAAAACACTACTGTTTATGCTGTAATTGCAATAATTTCCCTGCCATTTGCATTTTCTTTCGTGCAATTGAATTTCAGAAATGCGGCTGTTTTTATAACCTTGAATGTTATTTTCGTATTTGCCTTATTTGAACCTAATATTTTATCGGTCATTCAATTTAGAATTATAGATACCTTAATTGGCGCATCATTGGCTTTTGCTTCAAATTACCTTTTATGGCCAACTTGGCAGTTTCAAAATATCAGTGAAAATTTTAGTAAAGCGATTGCGTCAAATCAAATTTTTTTAAAGCAGATAGCCATTTTTTATAGGGAAAAAGGGGCTGTTTCCACAGCTTATAGATTGTCAAGAAAAGAGGCTTTTTTAAATATAGGCGATTTAAATGCTGCATTTCAAAGGATGAGCCAAGACCCAAAATCCAAACAGTTAGAATATACCACCATTTATGAAATAGTCGTTTTTAACAATACTTTTTTGTCGTCTTTAACCGCTTTGGGAACTTTTATCAAAAACAATAAAACCTCTGAAGTGCCCGCCGAATTCAATATTTATGTCGAAAATATCTGCTCAAATTTGGAACTTGCAAAGAAAATATTGGAAAAATCAGAACATTTAAAAACGACAAATTCAACGAATGTAATGGACGCTGAGAATTTATATGATGCTTTTTTTGAAAATCTCTCCAAAAAACGTGACCAAGAAATTGCATTTGGCGAGGAGCATTTAATGACAACCCGTGTGAAGTTAAGAGAAACATTGCTGATTTCGGAGCAGTTGAAATGGCTGTACAGTTTGTCTGAAAAACTCATTGCTTCGGTAAAAAAAATACAATTCGGCAGTTTAGAAGTATGATATAAATTTGGGTGTTCCCGCTAAAAAGCGGGCGCGCTGTCATTACTCGCTTCCCGAAAAATCGGGAGAGCTCAAACAGGCCATTCCATCGCTAACACAAATTGAATTAATGATGAATAATTAAAAATTAATAAACCACCATCTCCGTGCGGACAGGTCGCGACCTGTCCCTACTTCACTTTTACCCCGCCAACATAAGTTTCATCCACATTAATTGTCGGAATTTCCGCTGCTTCAATTTCCATTATGTTTTTGTTCAGCACAATAAAATCGGCCATTTTCCCAACTTCAATGCTGCCTTTTTCATGTTCTTCAAAATTGGAATAGGCTGCCCAAATGGTCATTCCTTTTAAAGTTTCTTCTCTTGTCAGCGCATTTTCCATTTGAAAACCATTTTCAGGAAAATTATTTAAATCTTTGCGTGTGATTGCTGCGTAAAAAGTCAACAACGGACTTACTTTTTCAACCGGAAAATCGGTTCCCAAAGCTATTTTGCCGTAAGTATTCAGTAAATCTTTATAGGCATAAGCGCCTTTCATGCGCTCCGTGCCAATTCGGTCTTGAGCCCAATACATATCAGAAGTCGCGTGAGTTGGCTGCACGGAAGGCAAAATATTTTCGAAATAATTAAAATCGGCCACATCCACAATTTGCGCGTGTTCAATTCTCCATCGGCTGTCTTTTTTTCCTTTTAAAACTTCTTTATAGGTTTTTAGCATCACAAAATTTGCCGAGTCGCCGATGGCGTGCGTATTCATTTGAAAGTCTGTCACGGCAATTTTTTCAGCATATTCCTTCAGTTTTTCCAACGGAGTTACCAAAGCGCCAAAATGATTGTGCTGGTCGCTGTAAGGTTTTTTCATCGCTGCGCCTCGCGAACCCAATGCGCCATCGGCATATACTTTAAAGGAACGCACATTCAAGCGATCGGTTTTGTAAATGCCTTTTTTTGCATAATAATCAATGTTTTCATCGCTTGCGGAAATCATCGCGTAAATTCGCATTTTCAATGCTCCGGCTTGCTGTAAACTGTCAATTAATTGAATTGTTTCTCTTGAAAGTCCGGCGTCATCAACAGTGGTCAATCCCAAATCAAAACAAATTCTCTCGGCATCTTTTAAAGCTTCTATATTTTCATTTTTGGAAGGTGCCGGAATAGTTGCATAAATTAAATCCATTGGAGCGTCAATAAATATGCCCGTTAATTTTCCGTTTTTCTGAAGAATTTCTCCTCCAGAAAAAGGTGTTTTTACCGTAATTCCAGCCAAATCTATCGCGGCTTGATTTACCAATAAAGCGTGGCCGTCAATTCTGGCAATGGCAATTGGCGTTGTCGGAAACAGTTCGTCCAATTTATCTTTTGTCGGAAATTCTTTTACTTCCCAATCGTTTTGGTCCCAGCCGCGACCGGTGATATAAGCGGCGTTATTTTCTTTTTGAAAATCAATAATCCGTTGCACAACTTCCTCAAAACTTTTTGTGTCCGTTAAATCAACTTTTTGCTGTTGAAGTCCCAATCCAAAAAAATGGCAATGCGCATCAATAAATCCGGGCACAATTGTTTTTCCTTTTGCATCATTTATAAAGGTTGCCGCATATTTTGCCTGAATTTCGGCGGTTGTTCCCACCCCAACAATTTTACCGTCTTTTATGGCAAATGCTTCCGCTTTGTCGAAATTGTCATTTACCGTATAAATATTGGCATTTATAACGATGGTGTCCACTTTTTCTTTCTTAGTGCAGGAGATTCCCAAAATTAACAAGAGTCCTAAAATTGCTTTTTTCATATTATAAATTATTGTTGTCCGATTAAATTTTTAATACAAACAGGTCGCCCCGATGGGGCTTTAATTACTAAATTAGTTCAAGTTTCTACAAACATTTCGCTCCTACGGAGCTATTTTAGTCCCATCGGGACTTACTGTTTGTAGAAAAATAGATTTTTCATGAAAACAAGCCCCAGCGGGGCGAACTGTTTATAGATTCCCATTTTGATTGAGATTAATCATTTCCAATGAATTTTTATCGGGCAATGAGTTTTTATAAGATTTGTGCGACTTAAAAATCGGAGATTTTTCGGACGTAGCAAATCGTTAGTTGAATGTTTGTCGGTTCGTTATTTAGTTTAAATGTAAGCATAAATTTCATGAGGTGTTAGCACACGTTTTATTTTTTTTCAATCAATTCTCTAAATTCGTTCAAATTCAAAGGTTGGTGTTTGAGATATTCAATATTCCATATTTTTGAATTTCTAATTCTTTGGTCAGGATGAAAATTTCCAAGCCAATTCTCAGATGATATTTTCTTGTCGGATTTATTTAAAGATGAAATTAGACCTTCTTCAATTCTATCTCGTTTTAATTTATCAAAAATTTTGGGAATTATTGCGAAAGATAAATTCTCATTTATGTGGGAGGTTATTTGTTTCTCATAAATTTTTTCATATTCTAAATCAACAAATTCTCCGTGTAATTTTTTCTCAATTTTGGATTTAAAAGGTCGATTCCAATGTTCAAGATATTCATCATTCTTGATATTTAAAAAGCATCTGCCAATGTGTTTTCTAAAAACACTAGTTCTGTGAATTTTTGAATTAAAATGATTACCTAATCGTTTAATTAATCTATCATTTCCATCGTGACTTCCAATTCTTACAATTCTGTCAAGACCATTATATTTTTCTCCTTTTTCAAATAGAACATAAAGACCATTTGATTCTGTAGTTTCTTTAAGGTGTTTTTTATTATATGGAAATGAAAATCTTTCTTGGTTGTTGAAATATTCGTGAATATAGTCATAAATATCTGTCATAATTTTTTTCAAGAGTTATGTGTGCTAATAATTATAAATAGTTGTCCAACAAATAAACTAACGAAGCCATAGAAGCGGCGCCCAATTCAAGTTCTCTCTTATTTACTTTATCAAAGGTATCTGTTGAAGCGTGGTGATAGTCAAAATAACGCTGGGAATCGGGTCTGTAACCAACCAAAGTAATGGTTTCCGATTTTAGCGGCCCAATATCCGATCCTGTGTGTCCTGCATCTATATCGTGCAATCCGTAAGGCGCAAGCAACGATTTCCAGCTTTTAATCAGTTCCAAATTTTTGCCGTTGGCATCAATAGAAAATCCTCTTGGCGTAAATCCGCCAGCATCAGATTCCAAAGCCGCAATATGAATTTCATTGTTGGCCTTGGCTTCTTCAGCGTATTTTCTGCCACCTCTTAATCCGTTTTCTTCATTCATAAACAACACGGCACGAATGGTGTGTTTTGGTTTGATGCCATTTAATTTGAACAGTCTTAAAACCTCCATAGATTGTACAATTCCAGCGCCATCATCATGTGCGCCATCGCCTAAATCCCAAGAATCCAAATGTCCGCCAACGGTAATAAATTCATTTGGAAATTCACTTCCTGTAATTTCGCCAATGACATTAAATGAAGGCGCGTCTGGCAAGGTTTCACAACTTTGCTTGAAGTAAAATTTCAAGGACGGATTTTCTTTTAATTTTTCACTCAACAAATTTGCGGCCATAGTGCTAATTGCCGCAGCCGGAACCTTTTCATTTTCTGGAATATCGCCGTAACCCATTGCACCGGTATGCGGAAAATTGTCAATGCTGTGCGTCATAGAGCGCACAATAACGCCCAAAACACCAAACTTACCGGTAACCTTAGCTCCGCCGCCTCGTTGGTCAACACAACCGCCGTACGACTTAAAAGTTTCAATTGGAGTGTCTTCGAACGCTCGGTTAAAAAAGACGATTTTTCCCCTTAGTTTTTCGCCCAAAGCTTCAGCTTCTGCCAGACTTTGAACTTCAATCACTTGGCCTGAAACGCCGTTTTTAGGTGTCGCAATGGAGCCTCCCAAAGCGCAAATTGCCACACTATATTTAACTTTATTAATGGTAAAATAAGCTTCTTCTTTTTCGCCCCTCACCCAATGCGGAACCATTACGGGTTGCAGCCAAACTTTGTCGAAACCCAAGCCGTTCATTAGCTTTTCGCCCCATTCAACTGCTTGTTGCGCTTCTGGGGAGCCCGACAATCGGCCGCCGATATTGTTGGACAAATAATCTAGCCATTGGTAAGACTGTCCGTTGCTTAAAGCAGAATTAAACAGTTGTTTAACAACAATTGAATCGGTTTTATTTACTGTTGGTTCAATGCTTTTTTCAGTTTTAAGGCTGCTAAAAGAGGAAAATGCAATAAGTGACATTACTGCAACAAAAAAATGTTTCATCTGAGGTAGTTTATTAAAGTGCCTAAAACTACACAAAAAAGTTTAATTTTTTTGTTTTGCAGCTATTTAAAATGAATGAATTTAGGCTTTGTGTAACTTCGTGTTTCTTTGTGAAACTTTGTGTAAAAATTCAATTACACAAAAATCTTTGAGAAAATGAACAAAGCCTCACAAAGTTTAGCCAATAATACTTTAGATGTTTTGCCTTTTTTTACAAATCAAATTTATAGGTAATGCCTCCCAAAATTTGTAAAGTCTGCACTTGATAATTTAAAAATCGGTGGTATTTTTCACCTAACGCATTGTTAATTTTTGCAAAAACAGTAAGTCGGTCTGAAAAGTTATAACCGCCGTTCAAATTTAAATCCAAGTACGATTCATTTGTAACAATAACCCCATTTTCAGGGGTAAAACCATAAGGAATCACAAAATCCTCTGTTTCGCCATTGTAAAATAATTTTGCGCCCGCAAACCAATTATTATTCTGGTAATCGGCTGAAATAGTTGCCGTTAGAGTTGGTGTGTTCCATGCTTCCAACAGTGTTTCAAGAGTGTGATGTGAATAGTTTACAGAGCCCGTAAAATCAAATTCTTTGGAAGCATCAATGGTTATTTCCCCAAAAAAACCTAAAGTTTTAACATTGTCGTAAACTACCCCAAATGAATTTCCGGCTTCATAAGCTTTTTCGACAAGGATAGTTCCGTCGGTTTTCGTTGGATTTTGAATAAAAAATGGTTTGTTTTTTTCAGTAGTATGGCTCACGTTAAAATGATAGCCAATATTCGACGCCAGTTTTCCTTTTGTGCCGGCATAAGCGCTGTACTGTTTATCTGTTTGCAGAATATTTAATGTTGGAGAAATAAACGGATTTTCATCAGCAAAACTTTTATAGGAATTTTGCTCCAAATCTCCGGTTACGCCGGCAACTAAAATCAACACATCATCAATCAATTTTACAGAAGCCGTAACATTTGGATAGGCATAATAATCGGTATTTTTATGCTCTAAATCGTTCACATAAAATAATTTAGCGCCTAAATTAATAGTCAGGTTTTCCCTGATAATTTCAAAATTTGGACTAAAACCAAGATTTAAAAAACTGTAATTAACATCGTTTCCGGAATCATAGCTTTGTTTAAACCTTCCAGAAATAAGATCAACCAAAAACTCCCCATTTATCTTTTCCGTTGAAATCGGAAATTCTAACTTGGGTTTTACCAGCAACCGTATTTCATTGGTGTTATAATCGTCCGAAAAATTCACAATTTCAGCAGTGGCGCCCTGAAAAAACGAATCTTCAAAACTTATTTTTCCGCCGCCATAAACAGTTTTATGGATTTGTTTTTCATCCATTGCGTCAATAAAAGTATCACTATAAGTTATATCATTTGTCAAACCATAATAATTTTGCAATTTTCGTTGAACGCCCGCATTAATTTGCCAGTTATAATCGCGGTCAAATTGTTTGTAATAAAGATCAATTTTTGAATCTGAAAAACGATCGTCCAGCACTACATCTTTGATGCCGCCTTCTGATGAAAGGTGGTTTAGGAAAATTCCGAAGTCGTTATTTCTTTTGTCTCCCGAGTGCAGAAAGGCTTCAACAAATGGCGTATTGAAATTACCATATCCCGCAGAGATATAATTTTCGTATAAACGTTCTTTCGGACCTCTTGCAATACTTTGCGCTTTTCCTTTTGAAGGTGTGAAAGTGGAAGCAACCGGAACAGAAAATATGCTGTAATTCACCCTTTCTTTTCCTAAATTTTTTGTTTCATTTTCAATATTAGGATTCGACCTAACCTTAAAAGCATCTGAAATAGTTGGTGCATAAGGCTTTTCAACAGTAATTTCTTCCGTTTTTAAAGTGTCTTTTTTCTTGGTTATTTGAGAGAAAGAAACACTTGTCACTAAAATTAAAAATGAAGTTATCAGGAGTTTATTTTGCATTGCTTTTATGTTGTTTAACTGTTTATTTGTTTAATCGTTTCGTCATTGCGAAGTTTTTGCAAAAAACTGTGGCAATCTGTTACTCGTTTTATTTAACCGTTATAAATTAACTTTATTCTGAACATGCGGGATTAATTTTCAATTGATTCATTGGTTTTTGCCTGTTCCGTTTTAATTTTTGAAAGCGCTGTGGAGGCTTCTTCTACCACATCGCTAAACTGGGAAAAGTTTTTTATGACGCTTTCCAAAATATAAGTTGCTTGGTAGGCATCTTTTAATTGGTAATTATTATCTGCCATCAGTACCAATCCTTTAGCACCCCAGTATTTGTAAGCGGAATATTCCGCGGCAATTTTTTGCACAATTTCATTGGAAACTTTATAATTTCCGTCTTTGTTTTCAAAGTAAGCGCTGTAATACAATGCTTCGGCTTTTAACTCGCCAGAGGCAATTTTTTCAACTTCCTTATAGGCATTTCTGGCTTTGGTTTCGTTGTTGGTCTTTATTGCCGAACGCGCAATAATAATATGCGCATCCGATTTTACGCGGTCTTCCAATTTGTTGTTTCTTAAAACCAATTCAGCATAATCAACCGCTTTGGCGTAATTTTTATCGGCGTAATAGCCTTTCATTAGGTTCGATTGCGCAAAAATAATATTCTGCGGCAAGTTGGCTTCACTTTCCAATCGCTCTAAAAGTGGAACGGCTTTTTGCCAATTGTTATTTTCCAAATAAACCAAAGATAAGCGTGAAAGCGCGTCTTCCGTAAATTCATTTTGTGGCTGATTTACAACATAACTATAATTCGAAATCGCGTCGGAATGTTTGTTTTCTGAGAATAACGATTGCGCCAAATAAAAATTGGCATTTAAGGAATGTAAGCCATTTGGAAAACTTATTAGGTATTTTTTAAAACTTTCAATCGCTTTTTTATGGTTGTTTTGCAGGTATTGTTTTTCTGCGGATTCGTAGGTGTCATTGTCCAATTCGGCATCTGAAACATTTACGAAATCCACTGTTTTTACCCAAGTGGCATATTCGTCAACCCGTCCTAAATCAACATAAATTTGTCGCGCATTTTTAACCGCCTGTTTGGCATCGGCAGAATTTGGGAACTGTTGCACCACGGTTTTATAAGTGGTTAAGGCTTGGTCATTTTTGTTGCTGTTGTAATAAATCAATCCTTTTTTAAGCATTGCTTTTGATACAAGCGGACTTCTTTTAAAGTTGTTAATGAGTTTGTCATAATTTTCTATGGCCAATTCATTTTGATTTTTTTCGAGGTAGGAATTTCCTAAAATATAGTAAGCATCATCTTTATAGGCAGATCTTGTGGCCGAATTTAAAAACGCGTTCAATGCTGTTATTTTCGCATTTTCATTGCCGGTAAGTCCGTAACTAATTGCTTTTTGAAATTGTGCATAATCGGCGTCAATTCCTTTCATTTCAATCACTTTACTGTAATATTCTATGGCGTTTTTATAGCTGCTGGTCACAAAATAGCCGTCACCAATTCTTAAATAAGTGTCGTTTTTTCTGACAGCGTCATCAATATTTTTGGCACTGTATTTTTTGAAAGCTTCAATGGCGTTTCCATAGTCTTTCTGTTTAAAATACGCATAGCCCAAATTGTAATAAAGTTCTTTAAACTCGGCAGTTTTTGAAGCTTCTGAACTCGCGGCGAATTTCTGAAAATCTGTTGCGGCTTCTCTATAATTGTTCAAAAGGTAGTTTGATTCAGCCTTCCAAAAAGTTGCCCTTGCGGTAAAATTGGCGTCCAATGGAACGGAAAGTGAATTTTCAAAATTTTCTTTTGCCAAATCGTAATTACCTTCCGCAAAAAGTTCGGTGCCTCTATAAAAGGCCACTTTTTGAAAAAGTGCGCGTTCTTTGGCACTTTTTTTGTCCTTTAAATAGTCCAAAGCGCCTTTATAATCCTTTGAAGTGATGTAGGCGCTGATAATCAACTCGTTGATTTCATTTCT
>PHDE01000021.1 GCA_002842505.1 Bacteroidetes bacterium HGW-Bacteroidetes-3
AAGGAGGAGTCACATCAAATAGCATAGCATAATGAGATTCCTCGTACCTCGGAATGACAAAAATATGGGCGTCAAAGTCTTAACTTAATGACATTGCCCTTCGGGGGCTAGGGGGCTTTTACCAATTTAAGCAAGTACAATCCATAATCATTATTCTTATATTCTTCTGCAAGTTTTAACAGCTGTTCCTTAGAAATATACCCTTTTTCGAAGGCAATTTCTTCGATACAGGCCACTTTTAAGCCTTGTCTTTTTTCTATGGTTTGTATAAAATTGGATGCTTCGAGCAGGGAATCTTCCGTGCCGGTATCCAACCACGCATAACCGCGGCCCATAATTTCGGTTTTCAACATTTTTTGTTTCAAATATTCCTGATTTACGGTGGTTATTTCTAGCTCTCCTCGGGCGCTTGGCTTGATGCCTTTTGCAATTTTCACCACGCTGTTCGGATAAAAATACAAGCCAACAACGGCATAATTGCTTTTTGGTTTTGAAGGTTTTTCTTCAATGCTGAGCACATTTCCATCTGCATCAAATTCGGCCACGCCATATCTTTGCGGATCTTGCACATAATACCCAAAAATGGAAGCTTTATTTTCCTCAGAAACCGTTTTTACCGCATCGCTCAGCAATTTTTCAATGCCTGCGCCATAAAAAATATTGTCGCCTAAAATCAGACAAACATCGTCGTTTCCAATAAATGTTGAACCCAAAATAAAAGCTTGGGCCAAACCTTCCGGAGATGGCTGTTCTTTGTAGGAAAACTTCATCCCAATAGTCAAGCCATCGCCCAATAATTTTTTGAAGTTCGGCAAATCCTGCGGTGTGGAAATGATGAGCACTTCGGTGATTCCCGCAAGCATTAAAATAGAAAGCGGATAGTAAATCATCGGCTTGTTATAAATGGCCAACAATTGTTTGGAAGTTCCTTTTGTGATTGGATACAATCTTGTACCTGAGCCGCCTGCCAATATAATTCCTTTCATATTGTTCACTTTTGTATTAATAAGCGTTTTAATGCAACTATTTGCTCATTGCCATTTTAAACGCCCAAATTTTAATCGATATGCGAAATTAACTATTTATTGTGTAATTTCAACAGTCTGCACCAAATCATTCCAACGCAATAATCCCTTTCAATTTATTAGGCAATTTTTTTTGAATTGTTCCTGCTTTTGATTAAATTTAGGGTCGCAAAAATATTTTGCATTTTCAAAAGGTTGTTAAATAACGCCTTTTAACAATAAATATTCAAAATCAAATGTGTATTATTATAAACAAATGGCGCGTTTTAATATACAAATGGTTAATAAAATGAAATAAACGGTATTTTATTTTGGATTATTCAAAAGTGTTTTATACTTTTATTTCGTTTTAAAAAAAAAACAATTCGTTTTAAAATTTTAAAAGTCAACTAACTACTAAAAATTACTCGATTATGCAAACAAATTCATTAATGGCATTTATCACGCCAGAAGCCATACAAAGCTTTGCAAAAAAGAATTATAAAACTTATGTGGAGCATTGTGAAGCCAGAAAATTAAAACCGATGGTGTTTCATGAATTTCTAAAAAATTACGCCATTTAAACTTCTTCAAATTATATTTCTTCTTTTATAAATTCACGCCCTAAATTTTTTTATTGCTGAAGGTGTTTTGCCTATGGTGTTTCTCTTTTTATTAAAAGGAACATATACGCAAAATGAAAGAAATAAGTCGTAATTAAACCCTTTTTATAAAAAATAAAAGCCTTAATTTTACGGTTTACAAAGATAAAAAACCCGAATTTCTTCAATTAAGCCTTAAAAAATGAGATCATTTATTTTAGTTTTTGCATTTCTTTTCAGTATTTATTCAAATGCGACTATTCGTTTGCCAAAAATTTTTGCTGATGATATGGTTTTTCAAAGAGACAAATTAATTCCCGTTTGGGGATGGGCAGACGCCAATGAAAAAATTGAAATTCGTTTTAACAAGCAACTAAAAACCACCAAAGCCGACAAAAACGGGAAATGGATGGTGCGATTAAATGCCGAAAATGCTGGCGGACCTTTTGAATTATCTGTTAAAGGGAAAAACAAACTGGTTTTAAAAAATGTGTTGGTTGGCGAAGTGTGGATTTGCAGCGGACAATCGAATATGGCGTTTACGGTAAGCGAAGGTTATAATGCCGAAAAAGAAATAAATGAAGCCAATTTTCCCTTTATTCGCCATTTTACGGTGGAAAGAGACATCAGTTCCTTACCAAAAGACGACCTGAAAGCTGGAAAATGGGAAGTTTGCGACAAAACAACCGTGGGTAATTTTACCGCTGTGGGTTACTTTTTTGCAAAAAAACTTTATGAAGAGCTAAAAATTCCTATCGGATTGATCAACACTTCTTGGGGCGGAACGGGTTCTGAAACCTGGACAAGCAGGGAAGCTTTTGAATACAGTGATGAATTTAAGGAAATGATTGCCGGAATGCCAAAAGTAAACCTGGATTCCATTTCTCAAATTTTCATCAAATCCATCACCAAAAGAATAGAAATTTTGCAGGGCTCAAAAATAAGTCCGGATGATGCAACTTCATTTAAAGAATTAACATTCAACGATGCTTCCTGGCCTGAACTCAATGCGCCAGAACTTTGGGAACCGCAAGATTTGGGTGAATTTGACGGCGTTGTTTGGTTGCGGAAAACAATCACACTTTCCGCTAATGATGCGGGAAAAACAGCCACACTGGAATTGTCAAAAATTGACGATGAAGACATTACGTATGTGAACGGCATAGAAGTGGGAAGAAATAATATTTGGGATGCAAAAAGAAAGTATGAAATTTTGGCCGGGATTTTAAAAGAAGACGAAAATGTAATTTCAATCAGAATTGTTGATGGCGGCGGTGGCGGCGGAATTTATGGGGAAACAGCAGATTTAAAATTGACCGTTGGGAACACCCTAATTCCCTTAGCTGGAAAATGGAAATACCAAGTGGAGGAAGTTAAAAGTGACATCAGCCCCAACAGTTACCCGTCATTATTATTCAATGCGATGGTAAATCCGTTAATTCCTTTTGCTTTTCAGGGCGTTTTGTGGTATCAGGGAGAAACCAACGCGTGGCGGGCACAACAATACAAAAAAGCGTTTCCTTTATTGATCAACGATTGGAGAAATAGATGGCCTCAAGGCGATTTCCCCTTTTATTTTGTGCAACTATCGAGTTTTAACGAAACCAATGGCGACAGCAATAACGGAAGTATGTGGGCAGAACTGCGTGAAGCGCAAACAGAAACCTTGCAATTGAAAAATACCGGAATGTGCGTAACCACCGATATTGGTGACCCAAACGACATTCACCCAAAAAACAAACAAGAAGTTGGAAAACGACTGTCGGCCATCGCATTAAACAATATTTACCAAAAAAACAGGGTTTATGGCGGACCAACATTTAAATCGATGGAAATTCAAGGAAACAAAATTATCCTTTCCTTTGAAAATGTCGGTTCCGGATTGTCAACTCCCGATAAATATGGCTATTTAAAAGGCTTTGAAATTGCAGGAAAAGATCAGGTTTTTTATTATGCAAAAGCCATTATCCTAAATGATAAAGTGATTGTGTATGCTGAAAATGTTGCAACACCAGCAGCGGTTCATTTTGGTTGGGCAGATGATGCCAGCGATAATAATTTGTATAATAAAGAAGGATTTCCCGTGGTTCCTTTTAGAACCGATAATTGGAAAAATGTTACGGAAAATATTAAATACAGGATTGTTCAGTAATTTTAAAAATTTAAATTTAGAAAGTGCGGGAAATATTTTCTGCGCTTTTTTATTTTATAAAAGATTCGTTTTAAGCTTCTAATCATTTTTTAATTTGCAATTGAAGCGTCATTATTGAAATTAATGTAATTATAAGTTTTCTGCTGGAATACGCAATTTGAAGAATATAATACGTAAATTCCTACTTCACTTTTACATTAAAAAAATAACTTTGTATTGTATGTGGGTAATATATAGGCAACTAAATACCAGAATACTTTATTTTTTATCGTAAAAAAATAAAATCATAGCTAATCGATTAATTTCAACATAAAATGCGAAATCTTAACAACCCTAATTTATCAATTTCTCACAAAGAGCCCGGACAATTTGAAGAAACCAGATTCGAAAAAATCCACAATAAAATTTTTAAATCCTCGGAAATTGGTTCAAAAATAGTGGCAAAAGAAATTGCCGATTTGATCAAACAAAAACAAAAAGAAAACAAAAAATGCGTGTTGGGTCTTGCAACAGGTTCTTCTCCCATAAAAGTGTATGAAGAACTGATTAGACTGCACCAAGAAGAAGGTTTAAGTTTTCACAATGTAATTACTTTTAATTTGGATGAATACTATCCGATGGAAAAGGACAATGTTGAAAGTTACCATTACTTTATGCAGGAAAATTTGTTTAAATATATAGACATTGATCCGAAAAATATTCATATTCCGGATGGAATGGTGCTAAAAGAAGATTTAGACGAGTTTTGTATGAATTACGACAGAGCCATTTTAAATGCCGGCGGATTAGATTTTCAATTGTTGGGCATTGGCCGAACCGGCCATATTGGTTTTAACGAACCGGGTTCACACGCCAATTCAGGAACAAGAAGCATTACCCTCGACCATATTACCAGAGAAGATGCCGCGTCTTCATTTTTAGGCATCAACAATGTTCCGCGTCGTGCAATTACGATGGGAATTGGCACCATTAAAAAAGCGAAACGCATCGTTTTATTGGCTTGGGGAGAAAATAAAGCATCCATTATTAAAGAAACAATTGAAGGCGAAATTTCATCACAAGTGCCTGCCACTTATTTGCAAAGCCACAACAACACTACGTTTGTGTTGGACAATGAAGCGTCATCTGAACTTACAAGAATAAATACGCCTTGGCTGGTTTCTTCGTGTTTGTGGACAGAAGAGTTAAAAAGCAAGGCCATTGTTTGGTTGTGCGAAAAAGTAAATAAACCTGTTTTAAAACTAAACGATAAGCACTACAATGACCACGGCATGTCGGGTTTGCTTGCTGAAGAAGGTCCGGCCTACGACATAAACATAAAAATGTTTAACAAATTACAAAGAACCATTACTGGCTGGCCGGGAGGAAAACCAAATGCAGATGACCTCAACCGACCAGAAAGGGCTTTTCCTGCAAGTAAAAAAGTTCTTATATTTAGTCCGCACCCCGATGACGACGTCATTTCTATGGGTGGTACTTTGGACCGACTTGTAGAGCAAGGGCACGAAGTTCACGTTGCTTACCAAACTTCAGGAAATATTGCTGTATCTGATGAAGAAGCCTTAAGATATGCCGAAGTTGCTTTAGAAATCTCCTCTGAAAACGATGAAAACATAAAAAATGTAATTTCGGCCTTAAAAACAAAAAAAATAAGTCCAGTAGATGAACTGATTATCCGCACCATAAAAGGCCGAATCCGAAGAAAAGAATCACTGGGAGCCACACGCTTTTTAGGAGTTCCGGATGAAAATGTGTATTTTTTGGATATGCCATTTTACGAAACCGGCAGCGTTAAAAAGAAGAATTTAAGCCCGGAAGATATTGAAATTATCACAAAATTAATTTTAGCCATTGAACCACATCAAATTTATGCGGCAGGTGATTTGGCCGATCCTCACGGAACCCATAAAGTTTGTCTCGATGCCATTTTTGACTCCATAGAAAATCTGAAAGAAGCGCCTTTTATGAAGGATTGTTGGGTTTGGCTGTATCGCGGCGCTTGGCACGAGTGGGAGCCTTACGAAATTGAAATGGCGGTTCCTATGAGTGAAGATCAGGTGTTGAAAAAACGAAAAGCCATTTTTTACCACCAATCACAAAAAGACAACGTGATGTTTCAGGGAGAAGATTCCAGGGAATTTTGGGTAAGGGTTGAAGAACGAACCAAAAATACAGCCGATAAATATAATGCATTGGGACTTGCGGAATATACTGCCATCGAAGCCTTTAAAAGGTATTATTTTTAACAGCATTTTTAAATTAATGGTTTTGATTTAAATACTTTACCAGAAAACTAAAAAGTGTTAAATTAGGACATTTAAAATTTTCTGTGCGGTATAATTTACATAAATAAATGATAAAATTAAAGTGATGAAACGAGCCATAACAAATTTTGATACACACAGAAATGATTAATGGCGAACAGTCCCGAATTTTCGGGATTACCAATAAAAAATAAAATATAAACAGATGAAAACAATTTTAAAGGTAATTGTATTGTGTTTTGTTGTCGTATTTTCGTTAACTTCTTGTTCGAAAAGCAAATCTTCATCCGCAAAAAAAATAATTTTAAGCGAAAACTGGAAAGTACAACAAAGCAGTAAAGTTTTAGCGGATGGCGCAAGCATTTCTTCTGAAATAAATAATGCTGAAAATTGGTATGCAGCGACTGTTCCGTCAACAATTATGGGTGTTTTAACCGCAAATGGTTTGTATGAAGACATTTTTATAGGTGAAAATTATAAAAAAATTGACAAAACGCCTTTTGATGATTCCTGGTGGTACAAAACAACCTTTGATTTGCCTAATTTGCCTTCAGAAAAAAATATTTTGCTTCAATTTGAAGGATTGAATTATTACGCCAATATTTGGCTAAACGGTCAGTTAATAGCTTCCAGAGATAAAATATTTGGCACTTTTAAAGTCTATGAATTTGACATTACCGCATTGGCAAAAGAGAAAGGAAATATTTTGGCGGTGGAAACATTTCGTGCGCAACCGGGCGATTTCAATACCGGATTTGTGGATTGGAATCCGAGACCTGTGGATGAAAATATGGGAATTTGGCGGCCTGTAACCATTGAAATTAACGGCAAAGTTGGCTTAAAAAATACGGCAGTACAATCTCAAGTAAATACAACAACACTTGAAGAAGCTTGGCTAACCGTTAAAACTGAGCTTAAAAATTATGCCTCTGAAAGTGTTTCTGGTAAATTAATAGGTAAAATTGGCGAAGCTGAATTTAGCTTTCCCGTAAATTTAAATGCCAATGAAACGAAGGAAATTACATTAACTTCAAAAGAAATTGCTTCATTGTACCTTAAAAATCCGAAACTTTGGTGGTGCAACAATCTTGGCGAGCCAAATTTACACCAGCTTTCCCTTCGTTTTGAAACCGGCAATAACATCACAGATTCCGAAGAAATCACTTTCGGAATCAGAGAAATTGAAACTTATTTTACCGAGGAAGGCCATAAAGGATTTATGTTGAACGGCAAAAAAATATTGATTAAAGGCGCTGGCTGGACCGACGATATTTTTTTAAGAGACACCAAGCAAAGTTTGGAAACCCAATTGCAATATGTTAAACATTTGAATTTAAATACATTGCGTTTTGAAAGCATTTGGGGAACATCGCAAGATGTGTATGATTTGTGCGACCAATACGGAATTTTAGCGATGGTTGGCTGGAGTTGCCAATGGGAATGGAATGAGTATTTAGGCAAAGAATGCGATGAATTTGGAGGCATTCAAAGTGAAACCGATATTAACCTTGCTGTTGAATCGTTAAGCGACCAAATTCATTGGTTAAGAAACCATCCAAGTATTTTCGTTTGGTTTTTGGGAAGCGATAAATTGCCAAAACCTGAACTGGAAATAAAATATAAAGATTTGATAGCTAAAATTGACAACCGTCCATATTTGCTGACCGCAGGAACCAGAACCAGCGAAGTAAGCGGACCGGTTGGCGTAAAAATGAACGGTCCGTATGAATATGTTTCCCCAAATTATTGGTTTGAAGACAAGGTAAACGGCGGCGCGTTTGGTTTTAATACGGAAACTTCTCCGGGCGCAAATATTCCAAAGTTGGAAAGCATCAAAAAAATGGTTCCACAAGCCCCGCTTTGGCCAATTAATGATGCCTGGAATTATCATTGCACGCACTCAGCCGTCGCGTTTAGAGATTTAAACGTGAACACGCTTAATTTGGAAAACAGGTACGGAAAAGCAACAAATTTGGAAGATTATTTGATGAAATCGGATGTGTTGGGCTATGAAGCGATGAGCGGTATGTTTGAAGGTTTTAGGGCAAGAATTCCAAAATCAACAGGCATTATTCAATGGATGCTCAACTCGGCTTGGCCATCATTTTACTGGCAATTATACGATTATTATTTATTGCCTACTTCCAGTTATTACGCCACCAAAAAGGCGAACGCCATCAACCAATTGATTTACGATTATGCAACCAAAGAAATAATTGCGGTAAATGAATCCTTAAATTCAGAAAAAAATTTAAAAGCACAAATTGCGGTTTACGATTTTAATTCCAAATTATTGAAAAAAGAAACGGTGAATTTTGATATTGAAACCATCACTTCAAAATCCGTTTTTAATTTGGGTGATTTTAAGGAAAATGTTTTCCTCGATTTGAAATTATTTGATGAAAAAGGAACGCAAATCGCCACGAATTTTTATTGGTTATCGAGCAAAAAAGATATTTTTGATTGGGAGAAAACTTTTTGGGGAAACACGCCATTGAAAGAATATGCCGATTTTACCAAATTAAACGAATTGCCAACATCAGAAATAACAGCTATTTATTCAGAAAAAACTGTTGAAAATAATGTAGAATTAAGCGTGCAGCTTGAAAACACCAATTCAAAAACAGGATTTTTTATCTATTTAAACCTGTTGAATGAAAAGGGAGAAACGATTATTCCGGTATTTTGGGACGACAATTATATCAGTATTTTGCCGAATGAAAAGCGTATAATTAAATGCAGCATTCCTATAGATTTGATGGCAGCAGGAAAAACAAAATTGGTAATTTCCGGATGGAATGTTAAAGAACAAACGCATCTTTTGAACAACAAATAATTATGAAAGCAAAGGCGGTTTTAATCATATTAATTATTTCAGTAGGCTGTTCTTCCGCAAAAAAAGCCGTGTCAAATAAAATTACTTTTGCTGAAAATTCGGTGATTGCGCATCGTGGCGCGTGGAAACAAAATGGATTTCCGCAAAACTCCATCGCATCGCTCCAACAAGCCATCGCCCTTAAATGCACCGGATCGGAATTTGACGTGAGAATGACCGCCGACGACACCTTGGTAATCAACCACGATCCGCATTACAACAATCTGGAAATTGAAAAAACAAATTATGCTGATTTATTGGCTTTCAAATTATCCAACGGAGAAAAACTCCCAACTTTGAGAGAATATATTTTAGCGGGAATTGAAAATAACCAATCAACCAGATTGGTTTGCGAAATAAAACCATCAGGAATCAACAAAGAACGAGGACAACGCATCGCAACAAAAGTGGTTGACTTGTTCCGCCAACTTAATGCGCAACATCTGGTTGTTTACATCAGTTTCGACTATGACATACTGAAGAAAATAATTGGCGTAAATCCGACAGCTAAAACTCAGTATTTGGAGGACAATAAATCTATGGATCAACTAAAAGCTGATGGAATTACCGGCGCAGATTACTTTATTTGGTCGTATAAAGACCATCCGGAAATGATTGAATCCGCAAAAACCCACCAGTTAACCTTGAACGCGTGGACGGTAAATGAAGCCGCAGATATGGATTGGTTTATCACAAACGGCTTTGATTTTATAACCACCGATGAACCTGCATTGTTGTTGGAACGTTTGCAGAAATAATTGCTTATTGGCATATTGATTTATTGCCTAAATTTGAGCGTTGATATTGGACTAATTTGATATTAAATGATTCGAATTTTATAAATTAGGTTTATGTATAAAATCATATTGCTTATTGATATTTCTGAAGAATACGGCAAAAATTTATTGACGGGAATCACCAAATACTCAAAAGAATTTGGGCCATGGGTTTTCTGTAAAATGCCTTTGCATTACAGGGAAGACACTAGCATGGATAAATTGATAAAATTTGCCCAAGAATGGGGTGCTGACGGTATTATTGCCCATATCTATAACAATTCTGAAATTGGGAAATTAAAAAAACTTAATATTCCTGTCATTGCCGAAGATTTTAAAGAACGATTTGCGGAAATTCCAAATATTACCGGCGGTTATTTTGAAACCGGCCATCTGGGTGCAAAATATTTCATCAATAAAGGCTATAAAAATTTTGCCTTTTATGGTTTTAAAGACATTGTCTGGTCGCGGGAAAGGGCTGAAGGATTTGAAAATTGTATCAAAAAACATGGCGGCAACGTTCACTTTTTTGAAACCAATAAAATTGAATCTCAAGAGTTGTGGTATTACAAACCTTCTGCATTAAGCAAGTGGCTCACTTCCTTGCCAAAACCCATAGCTATTATGGCTTGTGATGATGAGCGCGGGCGTTATGTTGCGGAAGCCTGCAAACATTCTAACATAAAAATACCGGAAGAAGTTGCCGTATTGGGCGTTGACAATGACATATTAACCTGCAATTTATCCGATCCACCACTTTCAAGCATCAGTTTAGATACCGAACAAGGCGGCTATGAAGCGGCGTATTTAATGCACCTGCTCATTAGCAATCCGACTCAAAAACCTTATGATATTATTGTAAAACCAATCACGGTGCACACACGGCACTCCACAGATATTTGCGCAACCACCGATGAGCAAATTGCCAAAGCCCTACTATTTATCCACCAAAATATTGAAAATAACATCAATGTAACCGATGTGCTTAAAAAAGTGTCCATTTCCAGAAGAGCGCTTGAAAAAAGGTTTATGGATGTCACAGGATCAGCCGTTTATAAATATATATGCAGTTTAAGAATTCAAAAATTCACCGACAAACTGCTGGCGTCAAAAAAGCCCATTAATGAAGTCGCTTTTGAATCGGGATTTAACGACAACAAAAATCTGTCGCGATTGTTCAAACAAATTTATGGCTGCACACCTTTGCAGTACAGAAAAGAAAAATCAAAGTAATGTAAATTTTTGATTTACGATTTACGATTTTTGATTAAGGAATTTTCAACTTCAGACTTCGGTCTTCGGACTTCCGTCTTCCTACTTAATTTTCAATCAAAGTTAATTTTCCTCTTCTGCCATTTTCTGAAAAAGCAGCCAATGTAATTTTTCCTTTTTTGCTTATTGGCGTTGTGTATATTTCGCTGTTACTGGTTGGTTCAGAGCCGTCTGTTGTAAAACGAATTACAAATCCGGGTTGTTGAATATTGGCTTTTACCAATCCATTTTCAATAACTGCGCCCACCGGCGGAATGCGATATTGGAATCCGCCCGCATAATAATTTAACCGTGGCAGTTCTTTTTTACCCAGCACATTTGCAAATACGGACCAGTCTTTGTTATAAGAAACACCACTTTTTTCTGCATCATTTTCGGTTGCCCAATCGGGATTTTGAGTCCAGGCGCGCTCCGCCAAAGCCAATAATTTTGGATACATAAGATATTCCAATATATCAGTATTTCTTACATTTTCACTGAATAATTGTCCTTGAAGTCCGAGAATATTTGATTTTCCATAATCGGTTAACCTTTCTTTTCCGTCGAACAAATTTGCTTTGATCGGATTTCCGTCGGTGTCTTCTTTGGTGTTTTTATAATAATCATAAGGAATAAAATAAAAAGGTTTTTCGGTATCATTAAAGCCCGCCCAATTATATCCAGGTTCATCTGCCGCTTTTTCATAAGCCAAATCAAAATACAAATTACTTACGCAAGACAGCACCACTTTATAGCCGGCGTTGGCCAAACGGTAAGGTAGATCTTCGTCGCCCCAACCAATTCCGTTGTTCCAAACGTGCGCCCTAAAACCTTTGTTGGCAAAATCCGGATTTGGAATATACTTATTTTTTTCGTCCAGCACCGTTTTTCGCATCGCAATTTCTTCCCAGCCGGAAAGCGCAAGTCCTCGTTGGGTGAACATTTTTTCCATCTTGTCGAAATAATAATACCAAAGATCATCAGTAGTATTGAGTTTGTCATCTTCAGCAATTAGTTTATTGCACAAAGGCGAAAGTTTCCAAGTTCCTTTGGGCACTTCATCGCCACCAATATGAATGGTGGAAATTGGCGCGTTTGCATCTTTGTACATATCCAACAAATCATCAATCACTTTTTCCATAAAATTATAGGTTGACGGCAAGGCCACACACATCACATTATCGGTCCATAGTTGCGCCGATGAATAAACGGATTTATCGTTTAAATCACGCAACAAATAGCGTTCAGCTTCTTCTTGATTGCCAAGTTTCATAAATTTACGATAGCGGGAATCCATCGCTTTAATCGCTGCGCGGCTGTGGCCTGGCGATTCAATTTCTGGAATTACCTGAATATGTCTTTCTGTTGCATATTTCAATATTTCAATAAAATCCTGTTTGGAATAATAACCGCTTCCCGGATAATTTCCGGTATTTGGGCCAGATGCGTAAGCAACCGGCAAAAATTCTTTGCTGTCGGTTGTATGTCCGCGTTTTCCGCCAACATCGGTAAGCTCGGGCAAGGAAGGAATTTCAATGCGCCAGCCTTCATCATCGCTAAAATGAAAGTGAAAACTGTTCATTTTATACAAAGCCATTGCGTCGAGCATTTTGAAAATGGTTTCTTTGGTTTGGAAATTACGTGCCACATCAAACATAAAACCTCTGTATCCAAAGCGCGGTTCGTCTTTTACCTCACAATTGGCAATGGCAATTGAATTCGATTTTTCCTTCCAAGATTTTGCAGGCAACAAGGATTTCAACGATTGGATTCCGTAAAAAATACCACTTCCTGTTGAAGCAGAAATTTCAATTTTATCATTTAGAATTTTAAGCGTATAGGCTTCTTTTGGCAAATCAGCTTTTTTCAGTACGATTTGTTTTCCGTTATTGGTGTTTGAATTGATTTCAACACTTCCTTCGAAAACTTTGCTCAATTCCTTCAGAAGATAATTTGCTTCACTTAAAAATTCAGATTCAGACTTAATATTTACATTTTTATCCAACACAAAATTCCTCGAATTTTCTTTGAAGTATTTTGGCGTAGGGAAAATTTTCGGCAAACTGTCAAGTGGAATAACTGAAATTTCTTTATTGTGGAGATAGGTGGTTTCCGAAGTGATAAAATTAACGGAAGCATCTTTAATTGGCTTCAAAATATAGTTTTTGAGATCGTATCCTTTTTGTGGATTGGCATCCCAAACTATATAAAATCCGGCTGGAGCGTAGGTGAGATTCCAGATTTTTCCATTTGATATAAATGAAAAATCAACGCTTTGGTTTGGCTTTAACCCTTTGAAGTTTTTGGTGGGTTTCAGCTGGCTAATGTCGCCATTTATGTGCGTTATCACAAAATCTTTTGAGTTTGGCGTTGGCGCAGTGTTGCGGCTGTAATTGAAATAAATCGTCCATCCTGAAGCCGGAAACACCGCTTTTCCGGTATTTGTAAATTTGAAGGAAGTGAGCACTTTTTCTTGCTTATTATAATTATTGGTGACCAATTCCCAATTGATTTGCAATTTATTTTCATCAAATAACGGTTTTTGCTGCGAATACGTTGAAATTGAATTGGCAAACAGGACTGATAAAATAATTAGGTAACGCATTGTAATTTTGTTTTTTGGATTTATAAAGGAGAATAACAGCCTCCCAAGTCATTTTTATTGCTGTTGATATAAGGATTGTACAAATTCAGCGACCATTTTTTTCCCGTCACCATATCCGCCAAATATAAATCGTATTCACCAATTCCTCCTTGTTTTGTGCTGGAAATTAACAAGGTGTGGCTGTTTACCGGATACGCATCAGAAAAATTGGCGTCCGGCTCGTTAAATGGCAGTTTTAAAGGAATTGCATTGTTGAAATAACCCAAATAAACCTGGTCGTTTTTGTTGCTTGTACTTTCCCAACGCGTAAATAAAAAGGTGGCATTGTCAACAACAATGGGGTAATATTCCTCCAATTTTTCTATGGCCGACAAGGCGGTTGTGGTGTTATTGGCAATGGAATAAAGATAAATATTCAAGGTATTGTTGTTTGGTTCATTTCCTGCGTAAACAATACTGTTTCCGTCGGAAGTGTAATAAGGCATTGAGGCTTCACTGTTGCCCACAGTAAAAGTTCTTATAATGTTTCCCTGTGTATCCATTTCTTTGAGAATACCATTTTGTTTGAAAATAATTCTAGTGCCATCGGGAGAAAATTTCGGATCTTCATCGCGTCCCAATGAATTTGAAGTTAAATTTTGCGGTTGGACATTTGTTCCTAAAGTGAAGATAAAAACATCCCAACTGTTATTGGTTTGTGAGATTCCCATAAACACTATTTTTTTTCCGTCGGGTGAAAAATGTGCGTTCATCGGATTTGTGATTTGCCAATTTTGGCTTAAAACCGTTCTTTCATTGCTGCTGAAATTGTAAAGAAACAAAACCGCATCATTGCAATTATAACAGGAATAATTGTGATAAACCATTTTTCCCGTAAGCACAGGTGGAGGTGTATTGTCGATTGGCGCTTCAGGAATTGGATTGTTTTGACTTGAATTTGAGCAGGAAAATAGTCCGACCAGAACAAAAAGGCAGCACAAAGAAAGCATTTTACAGTTCATCATCATCTTTTTATTTTAGGTTAAAAATAATGAATACTTCGAAGTAAAACCCCGAAGTATTCAAATTTAAAAACTCAATTAAACAAAAATTATTAAAAAAAACGCTAGTATCCGGGATTTTGGGTTAAATTAGGATTTGTATCTCTTTCCAATTGTGGTATTGGACACAATAATTTATCCTCCGTTGCATTATAATTGATAGCGATTGGCGCACTTAATGTTCCACCACCACAAGTAAATTTAACTTCATTCAAAGAATTCATCACTTGAACGGCAACCCCTGCACGCACTAAATCGTACCAACGTTCGCCTTCAAAAGCCAGCTCTAACCTTCTTTCATTTAAAATCTTGGTTTTCATATCAGCTTTAGAAGTGGTGGTAAGAACAGGCAAACCAACTCTGTCACGAATTTGTTTTATGGTCAATAATGATCCTGGTAAATCGTCCAATTCATTTTGAGCCTCCGCTTTTAACAAAATAATGTCATCTAAACGCAATAAATAAGGGTGGTCTCCGCTATTCCATCCATCAGCGTGTTTTTCTTTATATGGAAACGGAACAGCAACTGTTTTGTCTCCGCAAGGATTCCAGTTTTCGTCAGCCCAGTCTAAATTATCCCAAAAAACAACGCTAGCTTCTTTACGAATTACATCGCCTTCAGCATCATAAGCATCAATAATATTTTTTGATGGTGTAGCATATTTTTGCCATCCATCTTCAGGCGCCAAAAACAATTGAACACCCCAGTTAGAGACGTCCCAGTTGCCACCCAGGAAAGATATTTCAAGAATAGACTCCGAATTAAAATAGTGATCGCCATCAAATAACTGGGCATAATCTGACACCAAACTATAACCGGCTGGACTGCCAATAACATCATTACAATATTTCAACACTTTTGTATAATCTCTGTCACTTCTTTGCGCCCAAATT
Organism: Bacteroidetes bacterium HGW-Bacteroidetes-3; assembly: GCA_002842505.1. GTDB lineage: Bacteria > Bacteroidota > Bacteroidia > Flavobacteriales > Flavobacteriaceae > Lutibacter. Next base: position 15,464 of record PHDE01000021.1, read on the forward strand.
TTTGCCAATAAAGCATTGGCTGCTCCTTTTGTCGCTTTTACTTTGTTCACGCTTGGGCCGCCATCATAAGCATCAGGCAAATTTGCCAATGCTATTTGCAAATCCGCATCAATTTGGTCATACACTTCTTTTTCTGTTGAACGAGGTAAATTAATTTTGGCAGGGTCAGATGAATTTGAATTAAGTTCCAAAGGGACGCCTCCATAATTTTTCACCAATTGAAAATAATGAAAAGCACGTAAAAAACTTGCTTGGCCTACAATATGTTTTCCTAAATCATCTCTTTCTAAAGCAGGATCATTAACACTTTTTATTTTTTCTAAAATAATGTTAGCTCGTGCAATTCCTCTATATAACTGCGTCCAGTTATCCATCATCCTATTGTTGCTGGTTGTAATATTTAGTTTATCGTAAGCATCAATTGGAGAATCACCATTGGCATTATAAGAATTATCTGAACGAACATCTCCTAAAAGAACATTGTCCCACTGATAATATTCGTCATAAAAGGTTCTGTATGCACCATTTAGTGCATTACTGAGGTCTTGGGCAGAATTATAAGCATTTCCTGTTGTAAGTTCAGAGGTAGGTGCAACATCTAAGAAATCTGAATTGCAAGAAGAAAACGCAAAAGCTATCAAAGAGCAACCTATTATCCCTAATTTATTATATATATATTTCATAATATTTTATTTTATATGATTAAAAAGAAAGGTTTAAACCAAAAATAATATCTCTAGTTTGTGGATAAGTTCCGTAATCTATGCCAGGCGCAATATTTTTTAAAGAGTCGTCACCACTTCTTCCGTAAACACTAACTTCAGGATCTAATCCTGAATAATTTGTCCAAGTAATTATATTTTCGGCAGTAAAATAGAAACGCACATTGCTGATGCTTAATTTACTAACTAAATCACTTGGAAGCGTATAACCTAAAGTTAATGATTTCAATCTAACATATGAGCCATCTTCTACATATCTTGAAGAAACTTTTACATTTTGCTCTCCGGCAAAATCTGATCTTGGCATATCAGTTATTTGACCTGGTGTAGTCCAACGGTCTAATACTGAGGTCAATTGATTATTTGCATTATACATGCCTTCTGTTTCAATTCTTGTGGCATTAAAAATGTCATTTCCTTGAGTTCCTTGGAAGAAAATATTGAGTGACCAGTTTTTATATTTAAAATCATTAGCCATACCCCAAGAGAATTTAGGATTCGCATTACCAATAATAGTTTTATCACCATCACTTAAATCACCGCTCTCGTCAATATCTTTATATTTAATAAATCCTGTAGCCGGATCAACTCCTTCAGAAACAAATCCGTAAAAAGTTCCCAAAGGTTGTCCTTCTTGTGCAATGGCAACCAAACCTCTGCCATCGTTATTAAGTTGACCTAATTGTATGCTTCCTCCCGGAAGGCTCGTGATTTTACTTTTATTAAATGAAATATTAAAATCAGTATTCCATTTTAATTCATCAACCATGTTTTTGGAATTTACAGTAAATTCAAAACCATTATTTTCCATTGCTCCAACATTCAATAATGCCGTAGTAAAACCCGTACTGGCAGGAATTCTCTTTTTAAGCAACATTTCATCCGTTTTCTTGATATAATAATCGGAAGTTAAAGTAATACGATTGTTCAGCAATGAAAGATCAATACCAATATTGGTTTGTTTGGTAGTTTCCCATTTAAGATTGGTACTTTCAAGGGTTGTAGGGTTTGAACCTGGGACAACCGTACCGCCATCCACATATGGAGCTCCCGGACTCACCAAGCCGAAGTGAGAAAAAGGCCCAACCTGACCATTTCCAACTTCACCCCAACCTGCTCTAATTTTCAAATCACTCACTACCTCTACATTGCTAAAAAAGTCTTCCTTTGAAATTCTCCAACCTCCTGAAAATGACGGAAAATAACCCCATCTATTTTTTTCCCCAAAACCTGAATAGGCATCAGCTCTGAAATTGGCAGTTAATAAATATTTGTCTTCATAGCTATAGTTTAATCTTCCAATTATGGCTTCATTTCTTCCTTTAGCTTCATTATAACCAGCTGTTCTTGTAGAACCAGCATTTACAGTTTGTACTGCTGCTGAACCAAAGCCTCTGGCACCTATATTGGCAGAAGAATTTTCTGATTCTGAAGCAATATAACCCACTAAAGCGTTAAAATTGTGGTTGTTAAATGATTTTGAGAAAGAAAGGGTATTTTCAAAATTCCATAAAGTATTTTGATTGTTGTACAAAGATGCCATACCACTAAATCCTCTACCTTCTCTACTTGTGAATGGGTCAACCCAAGAGTTATATGTGCTGTTTAATTGTTCAAACCCAAACAAAGATTTGAATTTCAAGTATTCCAAAAATGAAATTTCTGCATAAACATTACCATTAAATTTATAATTTTCGTAGGCGTGCTCGTTTTTTAAAATCAAGGCAACAGGGCTTTCAAGATCTGCTATAAATGGGTTTATTGAAAATGTTCCGTCAGCTTCAAATACATCAGTTACTGGCGCACCTGTTATTGAATTTAAAATTACCCCAAACTTTCCGGATTCATTAACATCAACATCCTTCCATTTGCTGTAACCAATGCTTGAACCCACTTTTATGGAATTACTCACTCTATGGTCAAGATTCAACTTAAAGGTATATCTTTCTACTTTATTTGTCATTACAACACCTTCCTGATCAAGGTAAGTTCCTGAAAGATAATAATTTGTTTTTTCATTACCTCCAGAAACTCCTATGGCATAATTTGAAGTTAGGGCGGTTCTTAATACTTTATCTTGCCAATTATTGTTAAATGGATAGTTGCTCCAGTCTATAGTCTGACCCATTTCGGTCATTAAAGCTCTATATTGAGTAGCATCCAGCACATCTAATTTTTTGGACACTGTTGATGAAGAAGTATAAGCATCTAAGGTCACTTTTGTTTTTTGGTTTCCACCTCTTTTTGTAGTAATGAGGATTACCCCATTAGACCCATTAGCCCCATAAATTGCTGCGGAAGAAGCATCTTTAAGCACTGTCATCGATTCAATATCCGACGGGCTAATTTCATTTATTGAAGTAGTTGGAATACCATCAAGAATATATAATGGTTCTGCGCCGGCAGTAATTGTTGATGTTCCCCTCACTCTAATGGTATACCCAGCTTGTGGTTGACCGGAAGGTTTTGTTATTTGAACTCCGGCAACTTTACCTTCCAGGGCATTCCCAATTCCGGTATTTGCTCTTCCGTCAAACTCTTTTGAACCAATAATTGCAACCGAACCAGTTATGTCCTTTTTTTTGGAGGAACCAAATCCAACAACCACAACTTCTTGCAATACCTCATTATTTGGGGCAAGGATTACATTTAATGCAGATTGATTGTTTACGGCCACATCTTGGGTAACATACCCAACATAACTAAAACTTAAAACGGCATTTTCAGGTAAATTATTTAACATAAATTTACCGTCAAAATCGGTAGTTGTTCCATTTTTAGTGTTTTGAACAACCACATTAACGCCCGGTAAAGGTCCGTTAGCATCGGAAACTTTCCCGGTAACGGTTTGGGCTTGCATCATTGTGTTTAAAAACAAAAATGCAGAAATAAATAAGGATTTTTTTAAAAGATTCTTCATAATTAGTTTTGGTTTAGAAAAATTTTGATTTTGAAAAACTATAAACAATTCGCTTCAAACTATTTACAGATTACCAAAACTAATTAATTCATGCATTCATAAAATAGGTATTTACGTATTATTATCCTCAATTCACGCAATTAAATATAAATTAGATTTTAATTTTCTTAACTAATTTTAATGATTTAAATAAAAATATATCAAAGCCTTATTTTATATTTTTATATTTTTGTTAAAACATAAATAAAACATAAAATTGAGTAAGCTCCTAAAAAAAAATATAACGTTGCAAGATATTGCAGAATCCGCCCATATTTCTGCGTCAACCGTTTCCAGAGCGCTTAATAACCATCCCAAAATAAGTCAGAAAACCAAGGAAAAAGTTTGGAAAGTTGCAAAGAAATTAGGCTATTTACCTAATATTCCAGTTTACATGCAAAAACAAAAAAACAACATTGTTGTTTTTTTAGTTGATGACCTCAGCAAATTGGCTAACCATGAATTTATTTTATCAGCACAAGAAACCTTGCTAAAAAATGGGTTTCAGCCACTCATTCAATTTTTGGCCAACAACACACCCAATGAAAAGTTTACAGAACTCATAAAAGAAATTGATGTTGTGGGCATTATCAGCCTGTTAAATGAAAATCAAATCATTCCCGATTTTAAGTTGCCATTAATTTCCGTCAACAAATCAGATTACGAATTTCCACAAGTCCATGTTTTACCCGATATTTATAATGGCGCCTACATATCTGCAAATCATTTGCTGAATCAAGGCGCTAAAAAACTGGCGCTGATTATTGGAGATTCTGAAAGCACCATATACAGCGATATGGAAGCTGGTTTTACGGCAGCTTTTGCTTCCAATCCCAACAACAGTTTTAAAATTGTAAAAAGTGATTTAAACAAAGAAATTTTAAAACAGGAGTTCGAAAAAATTATAAATGAAGAAATTCCTGTTGACGGAATTGTCACTTGCAACAATGAGGTGGCTTGCCAGCTGCATTCGTTTCTTCACTCAAAAAATATTAAGGTTCCGGTTACCATAATGCTGCTTAGTTTTGGCAATGAAACATTTGTCAATTTAATTTCACCGGGAATCTCAACCATTGAATATTCATCAGAAAATATGGGAAGAATTGCTGCGGAACAATTGGCGGAAATTATCAACACAAAAAATTCGGAGCATAAATTGCTTATTGAACCCGCCAAACTTATTATTAGGGCTTCCTCTTTAAAAATAGCGCACAACTACCCAAAATAAAAGCTTCACAAATACAATTTCTATTTTTTTAACTTTCAATCAATTCACTTATTGGCTTGAAAATAATTGAGCAATATTTTCAGTTCACACTGCGTAAAATTTAATGCAACATTTTGCATTATTAATTTGTAAAATGAAAATTTAACAAATTTACCACATAGAACAAGCAAACAAACTAGTCCAAATTTATAACTTAGTAAATTGTAAACCTATTGTATTAAGCCATCTACAGCATTGTAAAATTTATAAAATAAAAAAATATTTTAAAAAATAAAATGCAATTATATGCAGTGTTAAAAAAATATACTTATTTTAGCGTCACAAAAAAAATAAAAACACTGGTTATAAAATAAGAGGAAAATCACAGATTTTTAATTTTTAGCCAGCGTTTTAAATTGATTCCAACAACAAAAACAGAAAAGAATATAAAAAAGATCAACTAATTATTGTTCTGGCTTTTCTGCCAAAATAAGAACTTGTTAATTCAAAAGCCGGCTAACATATGAAACGTAATTATGGAATTGTAGCGCTCATTTTGATCACATTTTTTGTGATTTCCTTTTTAACAAATATTTTAGGCGCACTAAACCCAAGTGTATCATTAAGCTTTAGCCTAAGTGAAACAATGGCAAGTTTTCTGCCATTTTCATTCTTTATAGCCTACGGCGTTATGTCAATTCCGGCCGGATTTATGGTAGAAAAATTTGGCGAGAAAAAAATGATGGTTTTTGCCTTTTTATTAGCGCTTTTTGGTGCGGTTTTTTTCGCTTACAATCCGTCTTTTGAAGTTTTCCTGTTTTCATTGTTTACCATTGGAACAGGTATGGCCATTTTACAAGTTTCCATTAATCCATTGCTAAGGGTTTCGGGAGGGGAAGAAAATTATGCTTTTACCTCGGTTTTGGCGCAATTAATTTTTGGGGTCGCTTCATTTATAAGTCCGCAAGTTTATTCATGGCTAGTTGCCAATATTGAAAATACGGACATAGAAAAAAGCTGGTTTATCAACTCTTTATCAAATATGGTTCCGCCAAATATGTCGTGGGTATCCATTTATTGGATATTTGCGCTTGCCAGTTTGTTGATGATATTCATTGTTTTTTCCTTTTCTTTCCCTAAAGTTGAATTGAAAGAGGACGAAAAAGCGGGGTCAAAAGACAGTTATTTGGATCTCTTTAAAAACAAATTGGTGATTTTATATTTCTTCGGAATCTTTGCTTACGTTGGCGCAGAGCAAGGCATCTCCTATTGGATGTCTAAATTTTTGCAAGTTTATCACGGATTTGATTACAAAACAGTTGGCGCCAATGCCGTTGGAAATTTTTGGGGATTAATGACTATTGGCGGTATTTTGGGATTGATTTTGCTTAAAATAATGGACAGTAAATTAGTGCTAAGATTATTTACTTCCTTGGCAATCTTAAGTTTTACGGCAGCAATATTTGGCAATGCAACCATATCATTATATGCATTTCAGGCATCGGGTTTTTTCCTGTCTGTAATGTATCCCATTATTATCTCGTTGGCATTAAATTCCGTCAGCAAACACCATGGTTCCTTTGCGGGAATATTAATGACCGGCATCATGGGTGGCGCAATCGTACAATTACTTATTGGGCTCATTAGCGATTTTACCAGCTTAAAAACCGGCATGCTATTTATTTATGTAACCCTTGCCTATATTTTTAGCATTGGCATTTGGGCAAAACCAATCATAAAAAACAAAACAATTAGCTTGAAAAAAAATAACAACTTAAACTAAAATGACCAAACCCGAAGAAATAAATCTTATAGGAATTGACCTAGGCGGAACCAAAATAAACGCAGGTTTAATCAAAGGCAATAATATTATTGACAAAAGATACAAGCTTTTACCTCAAAATGCAGAAAATGAATGGGTTATAATTAATTTAATTATCGATTTAATTAAAGACTTTCTTTCAAAAAACACGGTCTCTGGAATTGGAATTGGGGTGCCCAGCATTTTAAACAGAGAAAAGGGAATTATTTACAATGTGCAAAATATTCCAACCTGGAAAGAAATACATTTAGCCGACATTTTAAAAAAAGAATTTGGAATTCCCGTATTTTTGGATAATGACGCAAATTGTTTTGCGCTCGGGGAATACCGATTCGGACAAGGAAAAAATTGTAAAAATATGGTTGGATTAACTGTGGGAACAGGAATGGGCGCCGGAATTATCACTAACGGACATTTAATAAGCGATGCCAACGGAGGCGCCGGAGAATTTGGAATGATTCAATATAAAGACAGTATATTTGAAGACTATTGCAGCGGTAAATTTTTTAAAAGACAGTATCATTTAACGGGAGAAGAATTAAAGATTCTTGCCGACCAAGGAAATGCAAAAGCGCTGGAAGCCTTTGAAGAATTTGGGAAACACTTGGGCAACGCCATTAAAGCAATTATGTATGCCGTTGATCCGCAAAAGATAATTATTGGAGGATCCGTTGTAAAATCGGCAAAATATTTTGATAAAAGCCTAAAACAAAGCATTCAGGAAATTGAAATTGAAAAAATGCTCGAAAATTTCAAAATCATTTATTCCAATACGCCCGACATTGCTCTTTTAGGCGCCACTTCATTGTATTATGACAGATTGGCTATTGTTTAAAATGCCTTTATAAACTAAAAATATATGACTTATAAATCAATTGTTGGAGTTTGGCTTGGTGGTCGCACGTTGGTTGCCGGAAAGGTAAAGGACGGAAAAACGGAAAACACCATCACCAAACAAATTAACAATTTGGCTTCTGAAGAACAAATTATTTCCGAAGTTGTAAATATTATTGATAAAGTGATGGATGATGATGTTGTTGGAATTGGCATTGGGGTGCCCAGTTTGGTTGATGTTGAAAAAGGAATTGTGTACCGCGTGCAAAAAATTCCGTCTTGGCGTGAAGTGCATCTTAAAGACATTCTCGAAAGCCGGTTTAACGTAAAAGTGTATGTTAACAATGACGCAAACTGCTTTGCTGTGGGCGAAAAATATTTTGGAACCGCCAAGGATTATGAAAATATTGTGGGCTTGATTCTTGGATCTGGCGTTGGCGCCGGCATTGTTTTTAAAGGTCATTTATACTCCGGAACAAATTGTGGCGCCGGCGAATTCGGCTCGCTGCCTTACAGAAATCACGATTTTGAATATTATTGCAGTGAAGGCTATTTTGAAGAAAAATATGGAATAAACGCCGATGTTCTTTATCAACGAGCTTTGCAAAAAGACAAAATTGCCTTGGCAATTTACGAACAGTATGGCCAAGATGTAGGAAATGTAATTAAAGCAATTATGTTTGCGGCAGATCCTGAAATTATTGTTATTGGCGGAAGTATGGCAAAAGCATTTCCTTTTTTTGAAAATGAAATGAACAGAATTGTCAAAACATTTACCTACAAACATATCTTGAACAAGCTTAAAATTATCAAATCGGAAAATGAAGATATTGCGATACTTGGTGCCGCCGCTTTATTTTATGACGCCCAAAATATGACGATGAAAAAATATTAAACCAATTTCATAAACGCTTATTTTTTTTTAAAATTAGAAACCTTTTTAACCTGTGAATTTAAAATAACCAACCATTAATCAACCAACCAAAGCATTATGTCACAAGCAAACTTCACTCAAAAAAATCAAAACAACACTTTTGTCCCAATACTTATTATAGCCGGACTCTTTTTCATCTTCGGATTTGTAACCTGGATCAACGGGGCTTTAATTCCATTTATGAAAACCATCAACGAATTGACCGATGCGCAATCCTATTTTGTGGCATCTGCATCCTATATTTCTTTTGTGGTGATGGCATTGCCAGCCTCTTATATTCTGAATAAAATTGGCTACAGAAAAGGAATGTCGTTGGGATTGTTTGTGATGGCCATTGGCGCGCTGGTTTTTATTCCCGCCGCAGAAGCGAGAACTTATTGGTTGTTTTTAACGGGCATATTTATTCAAGGCATCGGGATGACTTTACTGCAAACGGCCGCCAATCCGTACATCACCATTTTAGGACCCATTGAAAGTGGTGCCAAACGCATTGCCATTATGGGAATTGCAAACAAAGTCGCCGGCGCTTTAGGTTCCTTAATTTTTGGCGCCATTTTATTGTCGGGCATCGATGAAGTAAAAGCCAAAATAGGATCGGTTTCGGCAGCCGAAAAAACAGTGTTGTTAGATAAAATGGCCGACAGTGTTTTTATGCCTTATGTGATTATGGCAGCCGTGTTGTTTATATTGGGAATACTTATCAGAAAAGCGCCGCTTCCACACGTAGAACCAACGCCGATTGAAGAATCCAATGAGGGTGAAACAGCAAAAACCAGCATCTTCCAATTTCCGCATTTATGGCTGGGCGTTTTAACGTTGTTTGTGTACGTTGGCGCAGAAGTGATTGCAGGCGATACCATTATTTCCTACGGAATATCATTGGGTTTTTCGGCAGATGAAGCCAAATTTTTTACCACATTTACCTTATTGGCCATGGTGGCAACTTATGCGCTGGGCGTGGTGTTAATTCCTAAATATATTAAACAAGGAACTGCACTTAAAATTAGCGCCTTGCTGGGAATCATTTTTAGTGTTTGCATATTAATGACAACAGGATACACATCCATTTTGTTCGTGGCAGCATTAGGAATCGCAAACGCCTTGGTTTGGCCGGCTGTTTGGCCTTTAACGCTTGAAGGTTTGGGTAAATTTACCAAAACAGCTTCTGCATTGTTAATTATGGCAATTTCCGGAGGCGCCATCATTCCGCCTTTATATGGAAGATTGGTAGATTCCAACAAACACGAACTCCTTGCAAGCGGAATTAATGAAGCCGACGCAATCGCAACTGCCGCCACAAGCAGCTACTGGATTTTATTGCCTTGTTACGCCATTATCCTGTTTTTTGCACTTTGGGGACACAATTATAAAAGTTGGACGAAATAAAAAGCGCCCAAATCATAATGGATTGCGGATTTTGAAGTGTTAACCTTTTCTGAAGATTAAAATTTTGGATACCGTTTTTTTGGTTAAAATCTAATAAACAGCAATCTCATCAGAAAGATATTTTGGGCGTTCCCCTACTGGTCGGGCTTTCGTTGCAATCTTTTTTTCGGTAAAAACCTCAAAAAAGGATTTCCTCTTCAATCCCTAACGCGAATTGAATTAAAAATTAAAAATGATTAATGTATAAAGAATAAAATTTAACGAGCCAAACTGAAATTGGAGAAATTATAAAATGAAAAATCCTGATAATCAAATGATTATCAGGATTTTTGCGGTCTGGACGGGACTCGAACCCGCGACCTCCTGCGTGACAGGCAGGCATTCTAACCAGCTGAACTACCAAACCGTTGCTCTTAGCGGATGCAAATATAATGGCGTTTTTTGTATTGACAAAGGTTTTTCCAATAAATTTACAAAAATCTTTTTCTGCCTGTTAAATAAGAAATTAAGATCTGATTAAACCCTTTATGGATATCCACGGGCACATAATCTATTTTATACTGCATACACTTCAACTTCAAATCATTAAAATAAGTTTCCATGGCAGTTTTGTAGTTCTTCTTCACTGAAGATGCATATAAATTAAGCTGTTCCCCAGTTTCAACATCGACAAATTTTTTGGGAGAATCGCCAAAATCGAAATCCAATTCCAACTTTCCGTCGTAAGTATGGAACAAAACCACCTCGTGTTTGTTGTATTTTAAATGTCGAAGGGCTTCAAATAACTCTTTTTCACTTCTGTCAGTCTGAAACATATCAGTAAACAAAAAAATAAGGGATCTTCTGCTTATTTGTTCGGCTATTTCGTGCAAAAATTTATAGGTTTCCGTCGTTTTTTTAGATGGTTGCTTTAACAAATCTTCCAAATGGGCCATCACCATCCTGCGGTGACGCTCACTTCCTTTTGCAGGGGCATAATATTCAATGGCGTCGCTGTAAATACTTAACCCAACAGCGTCGCGCTGACGCTTTAGCAATTCCATTAAAGCCGCGGAAGCAATTGCTGAAAAAGCAATTTTTGTCAAATTTTCCAAGGTCGGATTTTTAACCTCCGGAAAATGCATTGAAGCGGAATTGTCTATAATTAAATGGCAGCGTAAATTGGTTTCTTCCTCATAGCGTTTAACAAATAATTTTTTTGTTTTTGCATATAATTTCCAGTCTATATGGCGCGTGCTTTCGCCTTGGTTGTAATTGATATGCTCGGCAAATTCAACTGAGAAACCGTGAAACGGACTTTTGTGCATTCCGGTTATAAATCCTTCCACTACCTGATTTGCCAACAATTCAAGGTGATGTAATTCTGAAATATTTTCTAATGAAATCCCGGACATAGCTTATTATTTGATTCTTGTAAATATAGCATATAAATAGAAAATGCCCGACAAATTGTCGGGCATTTTCTATTTATTGTTTTAAAATTAACGCTTATAAATGTGCATCAATTTTTTGAGCATACGTTGCTTTTGGCGCAACACCCACTTGTTTTTCAACAACTTCACCATTTTTAAACACCAATACAGTCGGAATGTTTCTCACCCCATATTTAGCTGCAAATTCTTGATTTGCATCTACATCCACTTTAGCAATAATTGCTTTTTCAGCATATTCTGCAGTTAATTGATCCATAATTGGCGCCACCATTCTGCAAGGTCCACACCAAGCTGCCCAAAAATCTACCATTACCGGTTTGTCCGATTTTAATACCACTTCGTCAAAAGTTGCATCTGTTACTTCTAATGCCATATTCTATTTTTTTAATTATTAATTTCTATGTAATAATGCAAAAGTAAACAAATATTTTACCATAATCATTTATCAAACATTACTTTTATTTATGAAGCTATTTAGAAATTTAATGATTGAAAGTAAAAAGACCGAAGACGGAAGATGGAAGACCGAAGACGGAAGTTTAAATTTTAAAACTTATCGCTTTCTATAATAAACCAACCCATAACCAATATGGCAAACTCCAAAGGCAAATCCCCACAAATAAAACGCCAAACCAGGAAACAGTAGCGCTAAAATGCCAAGAATAATAAAAACCATTCCCAAAATGGCAGTGGCACCATAAGTGCGTTTATTTGAGACAATTCCGGCAATTCCGTAAAGTATCATTGAGGTGGGAATCACTAGCTTAATTTGTCCGCCAGTCATCAAAAAATATAAAATAATTCCCCCAAGCAGTAATAACATCAAATAAATGCGACGAATTTTTTTTGCTTTAAAGTCCCATTTTCTTAAATAAAGTTTTTTTCTCCTTCTTCTGTTAATTAGGACAATTGTAATGTAGGAAATGAGCATATAGACAATAGAAATGCCTAAAATCAATATTTCAAAAAAAGAAATGGGCAACATGGAAACGCATGCCGATCCAGAAGCATATTGCACCAATAAAAGATGAATTCCGTAAATGTAAATTAAGGAAATTGTGCCCGCGAAAATTCCGGTATTCCCCCTTAATGACAAGTTGTGAATTTTTTTATTCAATCTTTGGATAAATTTAGCAAAAGCTAAAACTACGAAAAAATTCTGTTTAAAAATTATAACTTTTCAACAATGAAATGTTATTAACTAATTAAAATTTAACATGAATCAAGTTTAAATATTCAATAATTTTATCACTCGATTTTCAACAACCATAAACTTACTTTAAAATGACAGAAGAATTAGTGTTCCCAAAAACTTTTACCTATAACGATTTGTTAAAGAGTAATTTAGCTTATTTTAAAGGTGATGAGCTTGCAGCGACTACGTGGATGAATAAGTATGCGATGAAAACCAAAACCGGAGAGTTTTTAGAGTCAACGCCCAATGATATGCACCAGCGAATGGCAGCGGAATTTGGACGGATTGAAAAGAAATATCAGGAAGGGGAAAAGAAAGGGGAAGGACTTTCTGATTATGGAAAAAAGCGTGAATTTTTATCGGAAAAAGCCATTTTTAATTTATTTAAGGATTTCAAATATGTGATTCCGCAGGGAAGCGTAATGTCTTCTTTGGGTAATAATAATGTTATTGCTTCTTTGTCAAATTGTGTGGTGGTACCTCCAGTTTTTGATTCTTATGGAGGTATTTTTCATACAGATGAGCAATTGGCGCAATTGTTTAAAAGACGATGTGGCGTTGGGGTAGATTTATCTAATTTAAGGCCGGGAGGCGCCCAAGTTTCCAATGCTGCAGGAACCACCACTGGAGCGGTTTCATTTATGAACCGTTTTTCAAATACCACAAGGGAAGTTGCCCAAAACGGTCGAAGAGGCGCATTAATGCTCACAATGGATATCGCGCATCCTGACATTGAAGATTTTGTGACCATCAAACAAGATTTGACAAAAG
>PHDE01000022.1 GCA_002842505.1 Bacteroidetes bacterium HGW-Bacteroidetes-3
ATCCTATCCGGCTAGAGTATTCAAAGGAATGCGTATGGCAGGTAGAATGGGAGGAAATAAAGTTACAGTTCAAAATTTAAGAGTTTTAAAAGTAGTTCCTGAAAAGAATTTACTTGTGGTTAAAGGATGTGTTCCTGGTCATAAAAACGCTTATGTAATTATTCATAAATAATGGAAGTATCAGTTTTAGACATACAAGGAAAAGATACAGGTAGAAAAGTTGAACTTTCTGATGCTGTATATGGAATTGAGCCAAATAATCACGCGGTATATTTAGATGTAAAGCAATTTTTGGCCAATAAAAGACAAGGAACCCACAAAGCTAAAGAACGTGCTGAAATATCTGGAAGTACTCGTAAAATTAAAAAACAAAAAGGTACTGGTACAGCTCGTGCAGGTAGTATAAAATCTCCTGTATTTAGAGGTGGTGGACGTGTTTTTGGACCGAGACCAAAAGATTATTCATTTAAATTGAATAAAAATTTAAAAAAATTAGCTCGTAAATCTGCATTAAGTATTCAAGCAAAAGAGAACAATATTATTGTTGTTGAAGACTTTAATTTTGAAACTCCAAGAACCAAAAGTTTTACAGCTGTTTTAGCGGCTTTGGGCATTGAAAACAAAAAATGTTTATTTGTGTTGGCTGAGTCAAATAATAATGTATATTTGTCATCGCGTAATTTGAAAAGATCAAAAACCGTAATCAACACAGGTTTAAGCACTTACGAGTTATTAAATGCAAATAAAGTAGTCCTTTCAGAAAGTTCTTTAGAAGGGATAGAAATTAATTTAAGTAAATAGGTATCAGATATGAATATTTTAATTAAACCTATTATAACGGAAAAGGCGACAAGTCAAAGCGAATTATTAAACAGATACGCATTTGTTGTAAATAAAAAGGCTAATAAACTTGAAATAAGAAATGCTGTAGAGAAAGCTTACAGTGTTGCAATTGCAAGTGTAAAAACAATGAACTATCCTGTTAAACGCAATACCAAATTCACAAAAAGTGGTATGGTACACGCAAAAGCAGGAGCTTATAAAAAAGCAATAGTTCAGTTAGCAGAAGGAGAAACTATTGATTTTTACAGCAATATCTAAGAAACATAAAAAATGTCAGTTAGAAAATTAAAACCAATAACACCAGGTCAGCGTTTTAGAGTAGTAAACGGGTTCGACACCATTACTACTGATAAGCCGGAAAAAAGCTTAACAGCACCGAATAAAAGATCTGGAGGTCGAAACAACAATGGAAAAATGACGATGCGCTATATTGGCGGCGGTCATAAAAAGCAATACCGTATTATTGATTTCAAAAGAAATAAAAACGGTGTTCCTGCAATTGTAAAATCTATTGAGTATGATCCAAACAGAACGGCTTTTATAGCTTTGTTGTTTTATGCTGATGGAGAAAAGAGATATATCATTGCTCAAAATGGGTTAAAAGTTGATCAAAAAGTAATGTCTGGCGAAGGAGCTACTCCTGATGTTGGGAACACATTATTATTGAGCAAAATTCCATTAGGAACAACGATTTCTTGTATAGAATTACATCCTGGACAAGGAGCTGTTTTAGCTCGTAGTGCTGGTGCTTTTGCACAATTAATGGCAAGAGACGGTAAATATGCAACTGTGAAAATGCCTTCAGGTGAAACTAGATTGATTCTATTAACTTGTATGGCTACCATAGGTGCAGTATCAAATAGTGACCATCAATTATTGGTTTCTGGTAAAGCTGGTAGATCTCGTTGGTTAGGTAGAAGACCAAGAACAAGACCAGTGGTGATGAACCCTGTCGATCACCCAATGGGTGGTGGTGAAGGTAAATCTTCAGGAGGGCACCCTAGATCAAGAAATGGTATACCTGCTAAAGGATACAAAACCAGATCTAAAACCAAAGCGAGTAATAAATATATACTAGAACGTAGAAAAAAATAATTGATATATGGCACGTTCATTAAAGAAAGGACCTTACGTTTTTCGTAAATTAGAAAAGAAAGTTCAAGGAAACTTGGAATCAGGAAGTAAATCAGTAATCAAAACTTGGTCAAGAGCATCGACGATTACACCGGAATTTGTGGGGCAAACAATTGCTGTACATAACGGTCGTCAGTTTGTGCCAGTTTATGTAACTGAAAATATGGTAGGTCATAAATTAGGAGAGTTTTCGCCAACACGTTCTTACAGAGGACACGGTGGTGCAAAAAATAAAGGTAAAAAATAAGTAGGTATCATGGGAGTTCGAAAAAAAATAAGAGCACAGCAGATAAAAGAAGATAAAAAGCAATTAGGTTTTGCTAAGCTTACTGGTTGTCCTACATCACCTAGAAAAATGCGTTTAGTTGCGGATTTAGTTAGAGGTGTTGAAGTTGAAAAAGCACTTCAAATCTTGAAATTCAATTCAAAAGAAGCTTCAATAAATCTTGAAAAATTATTGTCAAGCGCTATTTCAAACTGGCAAGCCAAAAATGAAACAGCAAGTATTGAAGATGCAGGTCTTTTTGTAAAAGAAATATTTGTAGACGGCGCAGGAATGTTAAAAAGATTAAGACCAGCACCTCAAGGTCGTGCGCATCGTATTAGAAAACGTTCTAATCACGTGACTTTAATCTTAGGAAGTAAAATTGTAAGCAATCAATCATAAGTATAAATGGGACAAAAAACAAATCCAATAGGAAATCGTTTAGGAATTATCAGAGGATGGGATTCTAACTGGTATGGTGGTAGAGACTACGGAGATAAAATTGCTGAAGATGATAAGATAAGAAAGTATGTAAATGCTCGATTATCTAAAGCAAGTGTTTCAACAGTAATTATTGAGCGTACACTTAAACTTGTAACCGTTACTATCACTACTGCAAGACCAGGTATTATTATCGGGAAAGGCGGACAAGAGGTAGACAAGTTAAAAGAAGAGCTTAAAAAAATTACTGGGAAAGATTTTCAAATCAATATTTTTGAAATTAAACGTCCAGAATTAGATGCTCGTTTGGTAGGCTCAAGTATCGCCCGTCAAATTGAGAACAGAATTTCATACCGTAGAGCAATAAAAATGGCTATTGCTGCCACTATGCGTATGAATGCTGAAGGAATCAAAGTTCAGATTTCAGGTCGTTTAAACGGTGCTGAAATGGCACGTTCAGAAAATTATAAAGAAGGAAGAATTCCTCTTTCAACCTTTAGAGCTGATATTGACTACGCACTTGTTGAAGCACATACCACTTACGGCCGTTTGGGTGTAAAAGTATGGATTATGAAAGGCGAAGTTTATGGTAAAAGAGAATTATCTCCACTAGTTGGACTGTCTAAAAAACCGACAGGAAAACCTGAAAGAGGAGATTCTCCGAAAAAATCACAACCTCGCAGAAGAAAATAAATTTTTAAAATTTAGAAGGTAAAATGTTACAGCCAAAGAGAGTAAAATATCGTAAAGTACAGAAGGGCAAGGGAAATATGAGCGGGAATTCACAAAGAGGACATGAACTTTCAAATGGAATGTTCGGAATAAAATCTTTGGAACAAACCTTTCTTACATCACGTCAAATTGAAGCAGCTCGTATTGCAGCAACACGTCATATGAAAAGGGAAGGTCAATTATGGATTAAAGTATTTCCAGATAAGCCAATTACTAAAAAACCATTAGAAGTACGTATGGGTAAAGGTAAAGGAGCGCCTGAATATTTTGTTTGTGTAATTAAACCAGGTAGAATTATGTTTGAAGTAGGGGGCGTACCAATGAATATAGCTAAAGAAGCTCTACGTTTAGCGGCTCAAAAACTTCCTGTGAAAACAAAGTTTATGGTGGCTAGAGATTTTGATAACGCTTAATAACCGATTAAAAAAATGAAACAATCAGAAATTATAGAATTATCAACTGACGAGTTACAAGACAGACTTGGAAGTTCAAAGAAGAGTTATATTGATCTAAAGATGGCTCATGCAATTACACCATTGGAAGTTCCAATGCAATTGAGAGCCCTTAGAAGAGATGTGGCACGTTTAGCTACAGAATTAACTAAAAGAGAATTACAATCATTGTAGTCAGAAGTAAAGATGGAAAAAAGAAATCTTAGAAAAGAGAGAATAGGTGTAGTTTCAAGTAACAAAATGGAGAAATCCATTGTTGTGGCTGAAGTTAAAAAAGTGAAACACCCTATGTACGGAAAATTCGTGTTAAGCACTAAAAAATATGTTGCCCACGATGAGAAAAATGATTGCAATATTGGAGATACCGTTAGAATAATGGAAACTCGTCCGATGAGTAAATCTAAACGTTGGAGGTTAGTAGAAATCCTAGAAAGAGCTAAATAATTATGTTACAGACAGAATCAAGATTAAGAGTAGCAGATAATACTGGAGCAAAAGAAGTTTTAGTTATCCGCGTTTTAGGAGGAACCAGAAAACGATATGCATCTATTGGTGATAAAATTGTGGTAGCTATTAAAGATGCCACTCCAAATGGATCAGTAAAAAAAGGACAAGTTGCAAAAGCGGTTGTTGTTAGAACGAAGAAAGAAATCAGAAGAAAAGACGGGTCTTATATTAGATTCGACGACAATGCTTGCGTATTGTTAGATGCTGCTGAACAAATGAAAGGGACACGCGTTTTTGGCCCTGTTGCAAGAGAACTTCGTGAAAAACAATTTATGAAAATTGTATCATTAGCACCTGAAGTGCTTTAATAAACTTATAAGATTATGAAGTTAAAGATAAAATCAGGAGATACTGTTCAAGTTACGGCAGGTGACCATAGAGGTGAAGAAGGAAAAATTATTAAAATATTTCCAGTAAAATACAGAGCAATTGTTGAAGGTGTCAATATGATATCTAAACATGCTAAACCTAGCGCACAAAACCCACAAGGAGGTATTGTGAAAAAAGAAGCTTCAATTCATATTTCTAACTTAATGTTAGTTGAGAAAGGAAAAGTAACCAAAGTTGGTTATAGAACTGAAGGAGATAAAAAAGTTAGGTTTTCAAAAAAATCTGATAAAGCAATTTAGTGATGGCAAATAATACACCAAGACTTAAAGAAGAGTACAACAGTAGAGTAATTGAAGCTCTTACTGGAGAATTCGGTTACAAAAATGTAATGCAAGTTCCTAAATTACAAAAAATTGTAATTAATAAAGGAGTAGGCGCTGCAGTGGCCGACAAGAAATTAATTGATTATGCTGTTGAGGAATTGGCTAAAATTTCTGGTCAAAAAGCATTGGCTACCATATCTAAAAAAGATATTGCATTTTTTAAATTACGTAAAGGGATGCCAATTGGCGCTAAAGTAACTTTACGCGGAAATAAAATGTATGAATTTTTAGACAGGTTAGTTACAACAGCTTTGCCACGTGTAAGAGATTTCAGCGGAATTAAAGCCACAGGTTTTGATGGTAGAGGAAATTACAACTTAGGTATTACCGAACAAATTATTTTCCCTGAAATTGATATTGATAAAGTTAATAAAATTAGCGGGATGGATATTACCTTTGTAACTTCAGCTCCAACTGATAAAGAAGCAAAATCATTATTAACTGAACTAGGTTTACCTTTTAAAAAGAATTAGGAAATGGCAAAAGAATCGATGAAAGCCCGTGAGGTTAAAAGAAGAAAGATAGTTGCTAAGTATGCTGATAAACGCAAAGCTTTAAAAGAAGCCGGTGATTATGAAGCATTACAAAAACTGCCAAAAAATGCATCTCCAGTACGTTTGCACAATCGTTGCAAACTAACAGGAAGACCAAAAGGGTACATTAGACAATTTGGATTGTCACGGGTAACATTCCGTGAAATGGCAAACCAAGGTTTAATCCCAGGTGTCAGAAAAGCAAGTTGGTAAAATTATAAATTGGTTTTAGGTTCAATCCCGAATAGTCGGGACTGAAAACCAAAGCCGCAAAATTAATATAAATGATTACAGATCCAATCGCAGATTATCTAACCAGAGTTAGAAATGCAATTATGGCAGGCCACAGGGTTGTTGAAATTCCGGCTTCAAAAATTAAAAAGGAAATTACCAAGATTTTATTTGATCAAGGTTATATCTTAAGCTATAAGTTCGAGGACAACATTGTTCAGGGAACTATCAAAATAGCACTGAAGTATGATAAAGCAACTAAAGCTTCCGTGATAAAAAAATTACAGCGTGTAAGTACTCCAGGGGTACGTAAATATGTTGGAGCAGATGAAATGCCTCGTGTATTAAACGGATTAGGTATTGCAATAGTATCTACATCAAAAGGTGTTATGACTGGTAAAAATGCACGTCTAGAGCATGTTGGTGGGGAAGTTTTATGTTTCGTATATTAATAAAGAACTAAACAAAGATGTCAAGAATAGGAAAGAATCCGATTACCTTACCAGCAGGAGTTACATTTGAAATTAAAGACGATGTAATTACTGTGAAAGGAAAGTTGGGAGAGTTATCTCAGAAAATTACTGATGATATTACAGTTGTGGTTGAAGATGGTATTATCACTTTTGACCGTCCATCTGAAAGTAAAATCCATAAAGCAAAACATGGTTTGTACAGAGCTTTAATTAACAATATGATTGAAGGTGTATCAAAAGGATGGACTAAAGAATTAGAACTTGTTGGTGTAGGATATAGAGCAAGTAATCAAGGTCAAGTATTGGACTTAGCACTTGGTTTTTCACATAACATTATATTAGAAGTTGCACCAGAGGTTACGGTAGAGACGGTAGCTGAAAAAGGAAAAAATGCAATTATTAAATTAACTTCATTCGATAAACAACTTGTTGGTGCCGTTGCAGCAAAGATTCGTTCTTTGCGCAAACCAGAGCCTTACAAAGGAAAAGGAGTTAAATTTGTAGGAGAAATATTAAGAAAAAAAGCAGGTAAATCTGCATAATAATTAGAATATTATGGCATTATCAAAGCTTGAAAGACGGGTTAGAATTAAGCATAGAATCAGAAAAATTTTAGTTGGTACAGCTACTAGACCTCGATTAACAGTATTTAGAAGCAACAAAGAAATTTATGCTCAATTAATAGATGACACTTTAGGTACCACATTGGTATCAGTTTCATCAAGAGATAAAGAAATTGAATCAACAGGAACTAAAACAGACATCGCAAAATTAGTGGGCAAAAGCATCGCTGAAAAAGCCGTAGGCGCTGGAGTAGAGGCTGTTGCATTTGACAGAAACGGATTTTTGTATCACGGTAGGGTTAAAGCCCTAGCAGACGCTGCAAGAGAAGCAGGTTTAAAATTTTAGTAAATTATGTATCAAAAATACAGTAACGTAGAAAGGGTTAAACCTAGCGGGTTAGAACTAAAAGATCATTTAGTTGGTGTTAACAGGGTTACGAAAGTAACAAAAGGAGGGAGAGCATTTGGTTTTTCGGCTATTGTTGTAGTTGGAGACGGAAATGGTGTAGTTGGGCACGGATTGGGTAAATCTAAAGATGTGGCTTCAGCAATTGCAAAAGCAATTGAAGACGCAAAGAAAAATTTAATTAGAATTCCAATTTTAAAACAAACATTGCCACATGAACAAAAAGGTAAGTTTGGCGGGGCTAAAGTATTTTTAAAACCAGCGTCACACGGTACTGGAGTTATTGCTGGTGGTGCGGTACGTGCGGTACTTGAATCAGTTGGTGTGCACGATGTGCTTTCAAAATCACAAGGTTCATCGAACGCACATAATGTTGTAAAAGCAACGTTTGACGCATTATTGCAACTTCGTAGCGCCAGTATGATTGCTAAAGAAAGAGGAATTTCTTTAGAAAAAGTATTTAACGGATAAAAAAGGGCACGATGGCAAAAATAAAAGTAACGCAAGTAAAAAGTAAAATTAGACGTCCTCAAAGACAAAAAAGAACCCTTGAGGCGCTTGGTTTGAAAAAGATGAATCAGGTAGTTGAACATGATGCTACCCCGGCAATTCTTGGAATGGTACATAAAGTTAAACACTTAGTTTCTGTTGAAGAAATTAAATAATAATATAAAGTGATGACATTAAATAACTTAAAGCCTGCTGAAGGATCGGTTAAAACACAAGGCAAACGAATAGGAAGAGGTCAAGGTTCCGGAAAAGGCGGCACAGCCACCAGAGGTAACAAAGGCGCAAAATCCCGTTCAGGATATTCAAGAAAAGTAGGTTTTGAAGGTGGTCAAATGCCTTTACAACGACGTGTTCCTAAATTTGGTTTCAAAAACATCAATCGTAAGGAATATGTAGGTGTAAACTTACACAAGTTGCAAGAATTGGTTGATAACAATAAAATCACTGATGCTGTAACAATGGATGTTTTGGTTGAAAATCGTTTGGCCCGTAAAAATGACCTGGTAAAAATATTGGGAAATGGTGAGTTAAAGGCAAAATTAAATGTAACTGTCCATAAATTTACTGCCACTGCAAAAGCTGCAATTGAAAATGCAGGCGGTTCAGCAGAAACGCTATAAAAAGATAATAGATGAAAAAGTTTATTCAAACCATAAAAGACATTTGGACAATAGAAGATCTTAGAAATAAGATTCTGTTGACACTTGGTTTTATGGCAATTTATCGTTTTGCAGCTCAAGTGCCACTTCCAGGTATTGATATTACTGTTGCGCAAGCAGCGCTTAAAAGTCAAACAAGCGGCGGGGGAATTTTAAGTTTATTGGATATGTTTACTGGTGGAGCCTTCGCTAGAGCGTCTGTAGTTGCATTAGGTATTATGCCTTATATTTCTGCTTCCATTGTAGTTCAATTAATGGGAATTGCAGTTCCTTATTTACAAAAACTTCAGAAAGATGGAGAAAGCGGCCGAAAAAAAATAAACCAAATTACGCGTTGGTTAACCATCGCAATCACTATGGTTCAAGGGCCGGCATATATTACAAATATCTATCAATTAATTCCATCATCGGCATTCTATATTAGTGGAACCATGTTTTGGATAACTTCAATGGTTGTGTTAACATCAGGTACTGTTTTTGCAATGTGGCTTGGTGAAAAAATAACCGATAAAGGGATTGGTAACGGTATTTCATTATTAATTATGATTGGTATTATTGCTCGTTTTCCAGGAGCTTTCATTCAAGAAGTAGTTTCAAAAATTACTGCGTCAAATGGAGGTTTGATTATGATTTTGATGGAAGTTATTGTTTGGTTGTTGGTAATTCTTGTAAGTATATATTTGGTTACCGCTGTGCGAAGAATTGCTGTTCAATACGCAAGAAAAACTGTTGCAGGAAATATTAAAAATGTTTCAGGATCAAGGGATTATATACCATTAAAATTAAATTCATCAGGTGTAATGCCAATTATTTTTGCACAAGCAATTATGTTTGCCCCTGCATTAATGGCTGGTTCATCAAATGATTCAATAAAAACTATTGGTATTGAATTTTCAAATATGTTTGGCTTATGGTATAACCTGTTATTTGCATTTTTAATTATAGTGTTTAGCTATTTTTATACTGCGATTACCATACCTACCAATAAAATGGCTGACGATTTAAAAAGAAGCGGCGGGTTTATTCCGGGTATTAGACCAGGAAAAGACACTGGTGAATTGTTAGACAGAATATTATCCTTAATTACATTTCCTGGATCTATATTTTTGGCTCTTGTAGCGATATTGCCTGCAATAGTTATTAATTTCGGATTAACACAATCTTGGGCATTGTTTTACGGAGGTACATCTTTGTTAATTATGGTTGGTGTAGCAATTGATACCATACAACAAATTAACGCTCATTTATTAAACCGTCATTATGATGGATTAATGAAAAAGGGAACAAAAAGAAAATCAATAGCATAATGGCGAAACAACCGGCAATACAACAAGACGGAACAATTACAGAAGCATTGTCTAATGCAATGTTTCGTGTAGAGTTGGAAAATGGACATGTTGTAACAGCCCATATATCAGGTAAAATGCGAATGCATTATATTAAAATATTACCTGGTGATAAAGTTAAACTCGAAATGAGTCCATACGATTTAACAAAAGCAAGAATTACTTACAGATATTAAAGTATTAAGGATGAAAGTTAGAACATCAGTAAAAAAGAGAAGTGCCGAGTGCAAGATTGTGCGTAGAAAAGGCAGATTATATGTAATCAATAAAAAGAATCCTAGATTTAAACAAAGACAAGGATAGTTATGGCAAGAATAGCAGGTATTGATATTCCAAAAAATAAAAGAGGTGTTATTGCCTTAACTTATATTTTCGGAATTGGAAACAGCAGAGCTAAAGAAATTTTAGCAAATGCAAAAGTTGACGAAAGCACGAAAGTTCAAGATTGGACGGACGATGAAATTCACGGAATCAGAGAACAAGTAGGAACCTACAATATTGAGGGTGAATTACGTTCTGAAATTCAATTGCACATTAAACGATTAATGGATATTGGATGTTACCGTGGTATTCGTCATAGATCTGGACTGCCTTTAAGAGGTCAAAGAACTAAAAATAATTCCAGAACCAGAAAAGGAAAAAGGAAAACTGTAGCTAACAAGAAAAAAGCAACTAAATAATAACTAGAATATTATGGCGAAAGCAAGTACAAAAAAACGCAAAGTTATTGTTGAGGCAGTTGGTCAAGCACACATCACGGCTTCATTTAACAATATTATTATTTCACTTACCAACAAAAAGGGTGATGTAATTTCTTGGTCATCAGCTGGGAAAATGGGATTCAGAGGTTCTAAAAAGAACACGCCTTATGCTGCGCAATTGGCCGCTGAAGATTGTGGTAAAGTTGCCCATGAAGCAGGAATGAGAAAAGTGAAAGTGTATGTAAAAGGACCAGGTAACGGAAGAGAATCTGCAATCAGGTCAATTCACAATATGGGAATTGAAGTTTCAGAAATTATCGATGTTACACCGTTACCACACAATGGTTGTAGACCACCGAAACGTAGAAGAGTATAATTAAATAAATTTTAACCGATAGGATTTTGTAAGATTATCGAAGGATTAGCCTTAATTCATAATCCCTATCATCTAATAATAAAAAATGGCAAGATATACAGGACCAAAAACTAAAATTGCCCGTAAATTCGGAGAAGCAATTTTTGGAGAGGACAAATCTTTTGAAAAAAGGAACTTCCCTCCAGGACAACACGGCGCTAACCGTCGTAGAGGAAAAAAATCTGAATACTCTATTCAGTTGGCTGAAAAGCAAAAAGCAAAATATACTTACGGTATTTTGGAAAGACAATTTTCAAACTTGTTTAAAAAAGCATCAAGCAGTAAAGGTATTACTGGTGAGATCTTATTGCAACTTTGCGAATGTCGTTTAGATAACGTAGTTTACAGAATGGGTGTTGCTCCTTCAAGAAGTGCAGCGCGCCAATTGGTGTCTCACCGTCATATCACCGTAAATGGAGAGTTGGTTAATATACCTTCTTATTCATTAAATGCTGGCGATATTGTTGCTGTAAGAGAAAAATCAAAATCATTGTTGGCTATTGAAAATTCTTTGGCTAACAGAAGTGATGTTTACGAATGGATTTCTTGGAATTCAGAAACCAAACAAGGAAATTTTGTGAGTGTTCCTGAAAGAATACAAATTCCAGAAAATATCAAGGAACAATTAATCGTAGAGTTATACTCTAAATAATTTTAAAGATACCAATTCAATTATGGCAATTTTAAATTTTCAGAAGCCCGATAAAGTAATTATGATTGACTCTACCGATTTTAACGGTAGATTCGAATTTAGACCGTTAGAGCAAGGATTTGGTTTAACAGTTGGTAATGCTTTAAGAAGAGTGTTGTTGTCTTCATTAGAAGGTTTTGCAATAACCTCACTTCGTATTGAAGGTATTGAACATGAATTTTCAACAATTAAAGGAGTTGTTGAAGATGTAACAGAAATTATTTTGAACTTAAAACAAGTGCGTTTTAAGAAACAAATTGAAGATTCTGATAGAGAAACAGTAAACATTTCAATTTCTAAACACGAGCAGTTAACTGCCGGTGACTTACAAAAATACATTTCTGGATTTCAAGTTTTAAACCACGATTTGGTTATTTGTAATATGGAGAAATCTGTTACATTAGATTTTGAAATTACCATAGAAAAAGGAAGAGGATTTGTGCCTGCGGAAGATAATAAAAAATCTGGCGTTGCTTTAGGAACCATTTTTACAGATTCAATTTTTACACCTATAAAAAATGTAAAATATGCTGTGGAAGATTTTCGTGTTGAGCAAAAAACAGATTATGAAAAGTTAGTGTTTGATATTACTACTGACGGCTCAATTTCTCCTAAAGATGCGTTAACAGAAGCTGCAAAAATATTGATTCATCATTTTATGTTATTCTCTGATGAGCGTATCACTTTAGAAGCTGATGAAATAGCACAAACTGAAACTTATGATGAAGAATCTTTGCATATGCGTCAGTTGCTTAAAACAAAATTAGTCGATATGGATTTATCCGTACGCGCACTTAATTGTTTAAAAGCTGCAGAAGTTGACACCTTGGGAGACTTGGTATCATTCAATAAAAACGATTTGATGAAGTTCCGTAATTTTGGAAAAAAATCTTTAACCGAATTGGATGAATTGGTTCATATAAAAGGTTTAAGTTTTGGAATGGATTTAGGTAAATACAAATTAGATAAAGATTAATTTAAAACCTCGGTTTTAATTAAGATAACATAAGAGATGAGACACGGAAAGAAATTTAATCACTTAGGCAGAAAAACAGCACATAGAAAATCTATGTTCGCTAATATGGCTTGTTCTTTAATTGAGCACAAGCGTATCAATACCACTGTTGCAAAAGCAAAAGCTTTACGTCAATTTGTGGAGCCTTTAATTACAAAGTCTAAAGATGACACTACACACAACCGAAGAGTTGTATTTAGCTATTTGAGAAATAAATTTATGGTTACAGAATTATTTAAAGAAGTTTCTGTAAAAGTTGCCGACAGACCAGGAGGATACCTTCGTATCATTAAATTGGGAAGTCGTCAAGGTGATAATGCGCCTATGGCTATGATTGAATTGGTGGATTACAATCCAAATTACAATCCAAACAATAAAGCAAAAAAGAAAACCACACGAAGAGGTAAAACAAAAAAAGTGGAAGAAGCTGTTGAAACTATAATTGACAGTAAAGAAACAAAGTAATGATAACAAATTAAGTATATTAAATGGGGTAAGCTTTTTAAAAGTTTATCCCATTTGTTATATAAATATTTTAGACTATGAAAAAAAATATAATTATATCGCTTTTTTGTTTATTTTGCGCTCAAACATTCGCACAACAAATTACCATTAAGAATATTGAAAGCAGGTTAATTACGCACCAAGGTGTTGAGTTTATTGGCGATTTAAAGGACGTTAATAATGATGAGTATGCATATTCAAACTGGGGAAATCAGGGTGTTTTGTTTGTAGACAGTAAAGCATACCATCTTTCAAACATAAATTTTAATATTACAACAAATTGCTTTGAGAGTAGGGTAAATAAAAATCAGCTTTTTTCGTTTAAGAGCTCTAACCTCGATTCCGTATCGCTAAACAATCATTTATACAAAAAAATCAGAGATTCATTTTATGAGGTTTTGCTTGAAAAGGGAAATAATTCATTATTAAAAAAGTATGATATTACTTTTCGGCCAGGAATCCTAAATCGATTGGACGGAACTGTGGGTAAATCAAGTTCATTTGTGGTTTTTAAGTATTTGGTTAAATTTGAGGATAAATTTACACTGCTTGAATTTGATAAAAAAAGTATTTTAAGTTTGGTTAACGATGATTTTCAGAAAACTTTAGAGAAACTTATTGACAGTGAAAATCTTTCTTACAGAAGAGAAAATGATATTATAAAAATTATTGAACTAGTGTTTAAAAATTCAGATAAAATGATATAATTATTTTAAGGCAATAAAAAATAAAATCTTTGAGATAAATAATGAAATATACACAACGAAAAAAGGCAATTATACTTTTGGCCGACGGAACTATTTTCGAAGGAAAATCAATTGGAAGAGATGGTACAGCTTATGGGGAAATTTGTTATAATACTGGAATGACAGGTTATCAGGAAATCTTTACAGATCCTTCTTATTTTGGCCAGTTAATGCTTGCCACAAATGCCCATATAGGAAATTACGGTGTAAATGAGAACGAAATAGAATCGGATTCCATAAAAATCTCGGGATTAATCTGTAAGAATTTCAGCTTTAATTATTCAAGGGTAAATGCGCAGGATTCCTTGGAGAATTATTTTGAAAAACAAAACTTAATGGCTATTTCTGATATTGACACACGGGCTGTTGTTCGTTATATTAGAGATAAAGGCGCTATGAATGCCATTATTTCTACGGAAACAGATATCGCTGCCTTAAAAGAAAAATTACTTTCCGTTCCTGATATGAAGGGATTGGAATTGGCTTCAAAAGTTTCCACAAAAGAGGCTTATTTTTTTGGCGATGAAAATGCGACTTACAAAATTTCAGCCTTGGATTTAGGCATCAAAAAGAATATTTTAAGAAATTTGGCAAAAAGAGATTGTTATATTAAAGTGTTTCCTTATAACGCAACTTTTGAAGATATGAACTCATTTCAGCCAGATGGTTTTTTTCTTTCTAATGGCCCCGGAGATCCAGAGCCTTTAGTGGAAGCGCAGCAAGTGGCAAAAGAAATAATAATCCGAAATTTGCCGTTGTTTGGAATTTGTTTGGGACATCAAGTAATTGCTTTGGCCAATGGCATCGCTACCTATAAAATGCATAATGGTCACCGTGGCATAAATCATCCCGTTAAAAACATCATTTCTGGAAAAGGTGAAATAACCTCCCAAAACCACGGTTTTGTGGTGAACAAAGAACAAGTTGAAAGTCACCCCGATTTTGAAATAACCCATGTTCATTTAAATGATGACACGCTGGCAGGTATGAGAATGAAAAATAAAAATTGTTTTTCAGTGCAATACCATCCGGAAGCAAGTCCGGGACCGCACGATTCATCTTATTTGTTTGATCAATTTATTGAAAACATAAAAGCTTCAAAAAAGTAAATTTAAAAAGCCGCTAACCATAGAGTTAGTGGCTTTTTTTGAACAAAACAAAACGAAAACGTTATCGTACTAAACAGGTTAATTTAAATATAATTTGACCTAAAATTTGTACCTTGCAGTAAGAAAATTAATTTTAAAATATAATAAAATGAGTATAATTTTAGGAGTTCACGCACGTCAAATATTTGATTCACGTGGCAACCCAACAGTAGAAGTTGACGTAATAACTGAAAATGGAATTTTAGGAAGAGCTGCAGTACCATCAGGCGCTTCAACCGGAGAACACGAAGCCATGGAATTGCGTGATGGCGGTAAAGATTATATGGGTAAAGGGGTGCTTATAGCCGTAAAAAATGTAAATGAAATTTTGGCTGAAGAAATTATTGGCATGTCAGTTTTTGAACAAAATCTAATTGATGCAGCGATGATTGCGTTAGACGGCACAAAAAACAAATCTAAATTAGGTGCAAATGCCATTTTAGGCGTTTCATTGGCTGTGGCAAAAGCGGCCGCAAACGAGTTGGGAATGCCTTTATATCGCTATGTTGGTGGGGTAAGCGCAAATACATTGCCTGTTCCTATGATGAATATTGTTAATGGTGGTTCACATTCCGATGCGCCTATTGCATTTCAGGAATTTATGATTATGCCAATTAAAGCTAAAAACTTTACTGAAGCCATTAAAATGGGATCAGAAATATTCCATAATTTAAAAAAATTACTTCACGATAGAGGTTTAAGTACCGCAGTTGGGGATGAAGGTGGTTTTGCGCCAACTTTTAATGGAACGGAAGATGCAATTGAAACAGTATTAAAAGCAATTGAAAATGCTGGATATAAACCGGGAGAAGAAGTGAAATTGGCATTGGATTGTGCCGCGGCCGAATTTTATGTTAATGGGAAATATGACTATACAAAGTTTGAAGGCGAGAAAGGCATTATTAGAACTTCTGAACAGCAAGCA
Source organism: Bacteroidetes bacterium HGW-Bacteroidetes-3 (assembly GCA_002842505.1). Taxonomy (GTDB): domain Bacteria; phylum Bacteroidota; class Bacteroidia; order Flavobacteriales; family Flavobacteriaceae; genus Lutibacter. The sequence continues at coordinate 15,954 of PHDE01000022.1, forward strand.
GACTACTTGGCAGAATTGGCTTCAAAATATCCAATTATTTCTATTGAAGACGGTATGGATGAAAATGATTGGGAAGGTTGGAAATATTTAACTGATAAAATTGGCGATAAAGTTCAATTGGTGGGTGATGATTTATTTGTTACCAATGTAGAAAGATTGTCGAGAGGAATTGAAAATGGAATTGCCAATTCAATTTTAATCAAGGTTAATCAAATAGGAACTTTAACGGAAACAATTGCCGCAGTAAATATGGCACAAAATGCAGGTTATACTTGCGTAATGTCGCACCGTTCGGGTGAAACCGAAGACAATACTATTGCAGATTTGGCAGTTGCTTTAAATACTGGCCAAATTAAAACCGGATCAGCTTCTCGTTCAGACAGGATGGCAAAATACAACCAATTGTTAAGAATTGAGGAAGAACTTGGAAGCACTGCTTATTATCCGCAAGAAAAAGCGTTTAAAATATAAGAATTTCACATTATTTCATAAAAAAGCTAAGAATTTTCTTGGCTTTTTTTGTTGTGTAACAATGTATACGTTTTTAACAAAACATTGACTTAAATCATCTTAATTTCCTATAAAATTCATTATATTCGTGAGAATTAATAAACTATAATTTAATAACTTTAATATATCTATATAAGCGATGTCAAATAAAGCGATTTTAGAATTAAACGGCAAAAAATATGAGTTTCCGGTTTACATAGGAACTGAAGACGAAATTGCCATGGATATTTCAACATTAAGGTCTGTAACTGGGGGTTTAATCACCTTAGATTCAGGGTTTAAAAATACTGGTTCCTGCTCAAGTAAAATAACTTTTTTAGATGGTGAAAAAGGAATTTTAAGACACAGAGGATATGCCATAGAGGATTTAACAAAAAAAGCATCTTTTTTAGAAGTTGCTTTTTTAATCATTTTTGGTGAACTTCCAACAAAGGAAGAATTGAAGAAGTTTGAATTGGATATCAAAGCTCATTCAATGGTAAATGAAGAAATGAAAGATATCGTTGAGGGTTTCCCGAAGTCTACACATCCAATGGGAATGTTGTCAAGTTTAACAAGTGCCCTTACCGCTTTTAATCCAGGCGTCGTAAATGTTCATTCAAAAGAAGATATGTACCATGCTGTAGTTAAAATATTAGGGAAATTTCCGGTATTGGCAACTTGGGCACATAGAAGAAATAACGGATTGCCGTTAAACTATTCAGACAATTCATTGGACTATGTTTCAAATATCATGCAATTGATGTTTAAAATACCTACAGAACAATACGTAATAAATCCAATCGCCGTTAATGCGCTTGATGAGTTGTTAATTTTACATGAGGACCATGAACAAAACTGTTCAACATCAACAGTTCGTATGGTAGGTTCATCTGGGGCTGGGTTGTTTGCATCAGTCTCCGCAGGAGTTTCAGCATTATGGGGACATCTTCATGGAGGTGCTAACCAAGCTGTATTAGAAATGTTGGAAGAAATTGAAAAAGACGGTGGCGATGTTGAAAAATTTATCAATAGAGCGAAAGATAAAGATGATTCTTTCCGATTGATGGGATTTGGACACAGGGTTTACAAAAACTTTGACCCAAGAGCACGAATTATTAAAAAAGCAGCCGATGAATTATTTGCAGACCTTAATTTGTCAGACCCTGTTTTAAAAATCGCGAAACATTTAGAAGAAGTAGCACTTAAAGATCCATATTTTGCAGAACGTAAATTATATCCAAATGTCGATTTTTATTCAGGTATTATTTACAGGGCTTTAGGAATTCCGGTGGCCATGTTTACGGTAATGTTTGCCGTTGGCCGTTTGCCTGGATGGATTGCTCAATGGAAGGAAATGCGTGAAAATAGTGAACCAATTGGCCGTCCGCGTCAATTATACGTTGGTGAGCCATTACGTCCATTTAAATCGTTCGAAGAAAGATAATCACCTTTTTTTTAAATTTATAAAAAACCTCATATTATTTATGGGGTTTCTTTATTTTTACGGTAAAATTATAATATATGATAAAACTGAATGTTCTCAATGAGACTTCGCGCCTTAGGGCTGTTATTTTGGGCACTGCAAGCAGCAATGGACCCACACCAAAATTAGAGGAGGCGTATGATCCTAAATCATTGGAGCATATCAAAGCAGGAACTTATCCGCTTGAAAAAGATATGATAATTGAAACGGAAGCTTTTAACAAAGTTTTTGAAAAATACAACGTAAAAGTGTATAGGCCAAAAGTGATTGAAAATTACAATCAGATATTCACCAGGGATATTGCTTTTGTGATTGAAGATAAATTGTTTAAATCAAATATTTTGCCCGACAGGGAAAAGGAAATCGAAGCCATTCAATATGTGTTGGAGCAAATTGATCCCAATAATATTATTTCAGCCTCCGATGATGTTCATTTTGAAGGTGGTGATGTAATGTTATGGAACAACCATATTTTTATAGGTACTTATAAAGGCGATGATTATAAAAGTTTTATTACAGCCCGAACCAATATGAAAGGCGTTAATTTTATCAAAAATTTGTTCCCCCACAAAATTGTGAAGGAATTTGACTTGGTGAAATCCAATACAAATGCACGAGAAAATGCGCTTCATTTGGATTGTTGCTTTCAGCCGGTGGGAAAAAATAAAGCCATTATTCATAAAGAAGGGTTTAAAGACGAAAATGATTATAATTATTTGGTAAATTTATTCGGAAAAGAAAATTTGTTTCACATCACAAAAGATGAAATGTATCAAATGTTTTCCAATGTTTTTTCAATTTCTGATGAAGTGGTGGTTTCAGAAAAAAACTTCACACGACTCAACAATTGGTTGAGAGCACAAGGTTTTACGGTTGAAGAAATTCCGTATGCCGAAATTTCAAAACAAGAAGGTTTATTAAGATGTTCAACATTGCCATTAATAAGAGATTAATTTTATGCAACAAATTACAAATACAATTTTAATGATTCGCCCAGTTTCATTCCGTATGAATGAGCAAACTGCCGTAAATAATTACTATCAGAAAGTTTTGGAAAGCTTAACGCCCGAAACAGTACAATTTAAAGCGTTGCAGGAGTTTGATGATTTTGTGGAAAAATTACAGGCGGTTGGCGTAAATGTGATCGTTATTAATGATACAAACGAAACCGATACGCCAGATTCTATTTTTCCAAACAATTGGATCTCATTTCATGAAAATGGCGATGTGGCTTTATACCCAATGTTTGCCGAAAACAGACGGTTGGAAAGAAGAGAGGACATCTTGGAAGCGTTGGAAGATTTAGGTTTTCAAATTAACAATGTGGTGGATTATACTTCCGCAGAAGAAGAAAAAATATATTTAGAAGGCACCGGAAGTTTATTGTTGGACAGGGTGAACGGAAAAGCATATTGTGCGTTATCACCAAGAGCTGATGAAGATTTATTGATTGAATTTTGTGAAGACTTTGAATTTACGCCTGTTTCTTTTGTTGCAAACCAAACGTTGAATGATAAACGAGTGCCAATTTATCACACCAATGTGATGATGTGTTTGGGTGAAAAATTTTCGGTAATTTGTTTAGACAGTATTGATGATAAAAAAGAACGAAAAGAAGTTATCAAACATTTAAAAGAAGACCAGAAGGAAATTATTGCTATTTCAGAAGAACAAGTCAATAGTTTTGCCGGCAATATGTTGCAGGTTTTAGGAAGTAATGATGAGCGGTATATTGTAATGTCAAACTCAGCCTTTGAAAGTTTATCGAATCAACAAATAAAACAAATTGAAAAGCACGGAACAATACTTTACAGTTCATTGGACACGATTGAAGCTTGTGGTGGCGGTAGTGCGCGATGTATGATGGCTGAAGTTTTTTTGCCAAAAGAAGAATAGTTTAAATTTTAAACCAGAATTTTTAAAAATGCTTTCGAAAAAAACAAAATACGGACTTAAAGCGTTAAGTTATTTGGCCAACCAAGAGCCAAACGTCCCCATTCTAATTTCGGATATTTCTGAATCGGAAAATATCTCAAAAAAGTTTTTGGAAAGTATTTTGTTGACCTTGAAAAAAAGCGGAATCCTTTCCTCCAAAAAAGGAAAAGGTGGCGGTTATTATTTGATCAAAAATCCGAACGAAATAAAAATTTCAACAATCATCAGATTGCTGGAAGGACCAATTGCCATGTTGCCTTGCGTTAGTTTAAATTACTATGAAAAATGCGATGATTGTAAAAGTGAAGAGCGTTGCAGCTTAAACATTTTAATGGCCGAAGTGCGGGACAGCACCTTAAAAATCCTTGAAAATAAGACGCTTGCCAATTTTCATTGTGGCACCTAAAACTTTATATACATAAAAAAAGGCCTTTCTAACGAAAGACCCTTTTTAAAAAATTTATGCTTTTACCAAAATCGGAATTTTTATTTTGAATAATTCATTTTGCAAAGTTTCCAATTCAATTAACAAGAGTTCTTTGTTAGCTTCGAAATAAATTTTTGAGTCCGAAAATAAATGTTGGTAATATTCAATTCCATCATTTAAATTACTTTGAAAAGCGGTTAAATATTTTTCCTGCTTTATATTAAACGAATCATTAATTTCATCAACTTTGTTTGAAAAATAGTCGATATACAAGCCCAATTCTTTAATAAACATATGTGGACGATTTTTTGTTTCAATCACATTTGTCCTTCCATAAATATGGCTTACCATTTCTTTTAAGGAAAGATCCTTTGAAAAATAGGCCATATTTGGACCTGGACAAATGGCAACGCCTTGTTCTTCTCTTTTTTGTTCTACTTTATAGTTAATTAAAGCTGCATTCGCCAAGCCTTCACATAAACAAGCCTTATCCGTAATTTTTTTCGATTTTTCAGCAAACTCACTTGAACTTAATTCTTCAAGTTTTAGTTCATTTAATTTGATGGTTTGGTATTTTTTTGAAGCGGTGCAAATTACTTTTTCTGTATAATCTGTGTTTGAAGACAGAAATTTCTTGGCGCAGGCACTTCCTGGTTTATTTGCGGCAATTCTTTGATTTTTAATAATTTCATTTGAATTTCCCCTTAAACTGTTAAAAGGAACTCCCAATGGAGAAATATCGCTTAAATACAAGTCTTTTTCTTTTGCCGCTTGTAGCGCTTTTCTTGTGTCTTCATCAACAGTGGTAGCTTCCGGAACCAACAAAAATGGTGTTCCCCATCCTACGGAATCAATATTGTAATTGTCCAATAAAAATTCGTGTTCTTCAGAAGTTCCAACACCGCCTTGAACGGTAATATCTATATTTAATGGAGCATCGGGCACATGTTTTCCTTTGCCTTTTAGGGCATCCACAAAAATATTGTGAATCTCGGCCATTAAAGCATTTTTGTTAATTTTAAATTCCTCTAAAATTGGTCCCAATAAATAGCCGTCTGACGCAAAAGCATGGCCTCCGCAATTTAAGCCTGATTCTATTCTGTATTCAGAAACCCAAAGCCCTTTTTTAGCTAAAAATTTCCCTTGAATGATTGCAGATCTATAATCACTTACTTTTAAAATTATTTTCTTTTTCAGGTGATTTTTTTCGTTAGGGTAAAAATCCTCAAAATTCTCACAATAACTGTATAATCTCGGATTCATTCCGGCAGAAAACACCACAGATGATTCTAAATTGCTATTCGCAAAACCTCTTAATGCCGCATGTGCATCATTATATTCTATGGGTAACATTTCATTTTTATTATAATTGGGCTTGTCAAGCTTTGTCATAATATTTACATCAATACTACCAGATTTTAAGTTGTTTTGTATCCAGTTATTTAAATCCTCTTTTACGGTATTGTTTTGGATGGTTTGAATGAAATTTTGTTTTAATTCAGAGAAATCAGGAAGCATGTCCATATATTTCTCAAATTCACTGCTTTTTTCATCAAAACTTTTTTTAAGGCTTTCAAATTTTTGCTTTACAATAATATCTACCGTATTTAAATAGGAAGTAATTCTTTTGGCTCTATAATCTTCAACTTTTGTGGAAATTTCTTTATATGGAATTTTAAACTTTGTCGAATAATATTCATTCATTTTTTCAATTAGAATGTCATCCACAATTGAAATAACCGAAGAAATACCATATTTTGCAATTTTAATAGGGCTGTCCACTGTAAAAGCAAGCCCCATTACCGGTATATGAAATGAATGTGGATTGATTTTTTTTTGCATATTGTATTTATATTTAATTAATCTGTGTCGTTTTATGAAATTTCTGTAAAAGTACTCAACTAGTTTACATTAATGGTGATGAATGTCATTTTTTAACGTTTTATTTTGATAACATTACATACTTATTTCTGGGTAAATCTATTTTTTATACGAATAAAAAAGCCGATCCATAATTTATGGATCGGCTTAATCTTTAAAACCAAAATTGTAATTAGTTTCCGGAAACACTTCCTCCAGAAGAGGTTTCTTTGTCAACAACTTTCGGATTTCCCCCATAATCAATAGATCCTCCGCTGCTTGCTTCTGCTGATAGTTTTTGGGTAACATTTATATCAATATTGGCACCGCTGCTAACTTTTGTGAAGGCATTTTCAGTTTTCAGTTCATTGGCTTTAATAGAACTTCCGCTGCTGGCATTTGCAGTGAGATTTTTGCTTTTCCCAAAAATGGTGATGTTGGAACCGCTTGATGATTCACTTTTAATTTCATTGGCATTTGTGTGGATTTTCATGGTACTTCCGCTGCTTGCATCAAGATCTAACGATGCTGTTTGTATGGTATTTTCAGATTTTACCGAGGCACCGCTTGAAGCATTTATTTTGGAAATCGTTTCCGTTGTCAAATAAACATTTCGTGCTTTTGCCCAATGTACATTTTTTTCAAAATAAATGTTTAGCTCATTATTTTTTACTTCCGTAACCAATAAATCTAAAATATTCTCATCTGCTTCAACACTAATATTTGTTGGCTTTCCTTGGGTTATAAATAAATTAATTCCTTGCTGAACGTTAATTTCATCAAAGTCTGAACTTATGGCCCTTTCCTCGGAAACTACTTTACCGTTTCCTTTAATGCCAATTACGCCATTAAATACGCATGAGGTTGTTGAGAATAAGAGGGCGAGATAAATTGAAATTAAAATGGTAATTCTTACTAAAGTTTTCATGCTTGGTTAATTTTTTAGTTTATATATTGTTTGATACGATTCTATAAGCTATTTTTTTAAGTTGACTTGTTGAATTTTATGGCTGAATTGTAATTATCCTATTTTTACGCCTTTCTCGTCAATTTTTACCTTTGTGTCTTTATCGCCATCATTCACTTTTATTTCAACCCCGTTTTCATCAATGTTTAATTTAAAATTTCCCTTTTCTTTTTTGTAGTCATCGCCAAAGATACTTGGGTCACAGTCCAAACATTCCAATCCGTTTTCTGTCATTTTGAAATAATGTTTCGGCATATCGCCATCATAAATGTTTTGAACATTTTCCACATTATTTAAATATGTATGGGTTGAAGCGTCTAAATACAACACGGAATTAATCGGCAAATAAACGGTAATGTCAACCAATTGATCTTTGAATTTATTTTTCAAATCAGATAAAAAGTAACCGTTCAGCAACAAATTTTTCTCGGTTAAACTGAATTTATATTCAATGGATTCTGCATCTTTATTGGCGGTTAAACGATTTTTCCCGTCTGATTCTTTTCTAATTTTTACATAAGCAGTTGCTTTATCGGATGGTTTTATGTCAACATTAATTCTGGTGATGTATAATTTCTCTAAATTATTCTCAAATACGGTTTCATAATTATGACCTCTACGCAATTCTTTTTCAATTGATAAGTTGTCATTTCCATTCATTTTTATGGTTATCGTATCTAATGCGACTATCGGTAATTCTTCTGTTTTATTGTGCACGCCATCATAAGCTGTTTGTGTCGCAAAATTGATGCCTGCAAAACTCAATCCAAGTATCGCAATAATCCAAACGCCCAATAACGATAATTTTGTGGTGGTGCTAAAAGATTTTACGTTGCTTGAAAGAATTTTTAATCCCAGCATAAATAAAACCACAAACGGAATTGCGATGGCAAAAAATCCGAAGATTATCAAAAGCCACATCGGCATTATGGAATCAAAAAAGAATGGCGGATACTGAACGTAATCTCCTTCAAATCCCAATATTTCAAAACTTCCCCAAGAAAAGGCCGCAATTATCAACCCTATTAAAGTGGCGGCCGCAATAAAAATCAATAAAGCGCCAATAAATTTTCCAAAGATTTTTAAAATGGCTAAAATAATTTTTCCAATAGTATCAATCACTTCTTGAAGTCCGGATTTTGCTTTGTTTTTAAATTCTGAGTTTCTTACAGAATCGGTAACTTCATTTACACCGGTTTTTACCCTGAATGAAACATCTTGAAATTCTTCCCTTATTTTACGTTCAATATTGCTAATATTTACCGGTTCACCTTTCATCTGTAATTTTTCGGCAGTGGTTTCAGCATGCGGAATTAAAATCCACAATAAGATATAGATCAAAAATCCGGTGCCGAAAAAGAAAAACAATACCAGCCACAACAATCGCATCCAAATAACATCCATTCCAAAGTAATGCGCCAATCCTGAACAAACACCACCTAAAAATTTATCGTCGGCATCCCTGAATAATTTTTTTGAGGTTGTTTTTGAACTATATTTTGGTTCGTCTTCAAAAAGTTCTTCATCTACCGAATAATCTTCCGGCCTTCCCATTATTTTGGTAATTTCATCAATGTCGCTGTCGTTCACAACCATACGATCATTGGTAATTCTTTCAGAAAGCAATTCGCCAATTCGAAGTTCAATATCATTTAAGATTTCATCTCTTCCTTGCGGGTCATCGCTTAAAGATCGCCTAATGGCATCCAAATAAAGTTTTAACTTTTGATAAGCCAATTCATCTATGTGAAAAAAGATGCCTCCTAAGTTTATGTTGATAGTCTTATTCATTTTTTTGCTGATTTTTTGGTAGTTACTAAATTTACTGCTTCTACAAGTTCACTCCATGTAGTGTTTAATTCATTCAAAAATAATTTGCCGGTTTCGGTCAAGGCATAATATTTTCTTGGCGGTCCAGAGGTTGATTCTTCCCATCTGTAGCTGAGCAAACCAACATTTTTTAATCGGGTTAACAATGGATAAACCGTTCCCTCAACCACCAATAATTTGGCGTCTTTCAGCTCCGATAAAATTTCAGAAGTATAGGCGTCGCCATGTTGTAATATAGAAAGTATGCAATACTCCAAAACCCCTTTTCGCATTTGCGCTTTTGTGTTTTCTATCTTCATAAGTTGTGTTTTAAATAGGCTATTTAATAAATGCTATGGTAAATGGATAATCGTAATACTCCCCATTGCTTGCTTTTATGCTTGCCGAAATAATTATGGCAATAATTATAATTAGTATTGGAATAATACCTAAAATTAGTGCAATCAATCCCAATCCCAACGTAAAAATGGTGATTGGTATAATAAGCAATGCGAGTAAAAAGGAGTAAAGCATTAAGCTCAACTGAAAATTTACGGCTGCTTTTCCGTGTGTGTCAATATAAGTGCTTTCGCTTTTTTTGGCTGACCATAATATGAATGGAACGATTATGTTTCCGAATGGAAAAACCCATCCAGCAAAGCTGCTTAAGTGTGTTATTGAACTGTAAGTTTTATCATTTTGAGTGACCATAATACTTATTTTTAAATTCTTACACAAAGATATAAATTTTATATAGTATTATGCAAAACATAGTACTACATTTTAACATAAAATTAACATATTTTATTTTTAGTTTGGCTGAGAATAAGTTGTTTATAAATTTTATTATTGAACAATTATTTGTACATTGGTGCGATTTCTTTAATGAAATACTTAAAATAGCTAATGAAATGAAAATATCTACAATGCCAAACGAAATGGAACAGGAGTACTTTTTCAACAGTAATGAGCAATTGCAATTGCGTTTAAATGAGCAAGAGAAACTTATTGACTCACTTAAAGAAATTGAAAAAAAATACCAGGATTTATTCAACAACTCTATTGACGGAATATACAAAAGCACGGAAGAAGGCAAGTTTATTGAGGTAAATGCTTCTTTTGTTGAAATGTTAGGCTATGATTCTAAGGAAGAATTGTTAAACATAGATATTAAATCCCAGCTTTATTTTGATGCTTCAGAAAGAGATCAGCAATGGAGCTTGAGCCATAGAACGCTAAAAAAAAGTGATATTTACCGCCTGCGTAAAAAAGATGGTTCTGAAATTTGGGTGGAGGATTATGGCAGAAATGTGCATGGTTCAAATGGCGAAATAATTTATTATGAAGGAATTTTAAGGGATGTTTCAGAGAAAAAGAAATATGATGACGTGCTGGATGTGTTGCTAAAAATTTCTAAAAAAGGCTATTCAACTGCCAGTTTGAAAGAATTTTCCGCTTATATTCAATCGGAATTGGGGCGAATAATTGACACCAGTAATTTCTATATCGCCTTTATTAACAAGGAAAAACAAACCATAAATATTCCATTTATTTCGGGGGAAGATTCTGAAGAAGAATTTCCTGCGGAAAAATCGATGACTGCTCACCTGATTAAAACCAACAAGCCAATACTTATTTATGCCGACGGACTAAAAAAGTTATTGCAACAAAATATCATAAAACTTATTGGGCCTTCTGCAAAAGTTTGGCTTGGAGTTCCTTTAAGAGTTGATGAAGAGGTTATTGGCGCTATTGTTGTTCAGAGTTACGACAATGAAAATTCCTACAAAGAAAGCGATATTGAATTGATGGAATTTGTCTCGTCACACATCAGTTTGGCTATTCAACGTAAAAAAATTCATCAGGAAACGCTAATTTCAAAGCAAATTTTAAGAAATGTTCTCGACAATATTCCTATCAATGTTTTTTGGAAAGATACAGCCTCTAATTTTTTGGGCGTTAACGCTATTTCTTTAAAGGAAATGGACTTGGAAAATGAAAGTGATGTTATTGGTAAATCGGATTTCGATTTTTACGACAAAATTAATGCGACAAAATATAAAGCTGATGAACAGGCTATTATGTTAAGCGGCAAAGCAAAATTAAATTATCAGGAATCGCATATTAAAAATGGTGAAAACAGGCGTTATGTATCTAATAAATTGCCAATTTTTGATGAAAAGAACCATGTAATTGGCATTGTTGGCACTTCAGAAGATATTACGGAAAGAATGGAAATTCAAATGGAGTTGGAAAAATTAACGGGTGAATTAAAGCTTCAGAATGACACGAAAAATAAATTTTTTTCCATTATATCCCACGATTTAATCAATCCAATTGCTGGAATCATCGGATTTTCTGAGCTTTTGAAAGAAAACTCTGCGGATCTTCCTCCGAAGAAAATCAACTCTTTTGCAACCATCATTAACAAGTCGGCCAATTTTACGTTGTCTTTGCTTCACGATTTATTGGAATGGTCCAGAGTCCAAATCGGCAGTATTGAGCCCGATAAGGAAATTTTTATGCTCAACGATTTATTGGCACATAACATTGCGGGCATAAACTCACTTGTGACTTCAAAACAAATTGGCCTAGCTTCAAAACTTCAATCAAATTCAAGAGTTTATGCCGATAAAAAAATGATTTCTACTGTTATGAGGAATTTATTGTCGAATGCCATTAAATTTACCCCAAAAGGAGGAACTATCACTATTTCTTCTGAAGAAATAAGTTTAAATGACAAAAAATTAATAGAAATTACAATTACAGATACAGGTATTGGCATAAGTGAGGAAAACGTAAATAAACTCTTCAAAATTGAGCATAACTATAGATCAACTGGCACAAACAATGAAGCCGGAACGGGATTGGGATTGATTCTTTGCAAAGAATTTATCGAAAAAAATAACGGAACCATTAAAGTGAAAAGTGAACAAAATGTTGGCAGCAGTTTTATTTTTACCGTTGAAGCAGCTTCTTAACTAATAAACTTTTCGATATAAAATAGATATCGCTCTTTTTTTTATAAATTGCCGGAAATTATTTTTATGAGCGTTACCGTAAAACAGATGAATCGATTCCTGATTTTTAAATTGCCTTCGGCATATTTATGCGGAATTAGGTTGATAGAATTGGATGATTCAAAAACAATTGTTACCGTAACACATCGATGGATCAACCAAAATCCGTTTAATTCTATGTATTTTGCGGTGCAGTCTATGGCTGCAGAACTTACCACCGGCGCTTTGGTGATTAAGAAAATAAAAGAAAGCGGCAAGCAAATTTCCATGTTGGTGACCAACCATAAAGGAACTTTTACCAAAAAAGCTGTCGGAAAAATAACTTTTACCTGTACCGATGGCCATTTGCTTGATGAAGCTTTAAAAAGAACCATTGAAACTGGGGAAGGACAAACCATTTTGTTAAAATCGGTTGGCGTGAATGAAAAGGGAGAACAAGTTTCCGCTTATGAATTTGAATGGAGCGTAAAATTGAAATCAAAACAATCATAAATTTTATTACTTTTAATGATTTCAACATAAGAATTTATTGAAGTTATTCTAAAACACCAACAAAATGTTATCCAAAAGAGCAAGATACGCCATTAAAGCACTTTTATTCCTTTATGAAAACAAGGAAAAAACACCAATTTCTGCAAAATTAATTTCAGAAAATGAAAATATACCCTACAAATTTCTTGAAAACATTCTGCGTGAATTGCGTCAGAGCAAAATTTTGAAAAGTGAGCGAGGCGCAGGAGGAGGC
>PHDE01000023.1 GCA_002842505.1 Bacteroidetes bacterium HGW-Bacteroidetes-3
ATGCAAAAGTAAACAAAGTTTGAAAGGCGAAAAACTTTAATTCAAGACACAGCTTAAATTTTAATTTGGAATTATCCATTCAATCTTAGTGTTTTATGACAAAAAATGACATTGGCTCAAAAGGCTTTTAAAAGAAAACGGTAAGGAAAAACGGTAAATAAAGACTGTTGCAAAAGAAGAATTTCATTTTTTTTAGGTTAATTTGAGAACGCTTTTTGATAAATTTGGTTTTCTAAGTTCCTTAATATTGGAAGTGACTTTATATTGGTAAAAATTTTATAACCTCCGCTTCCGGCAGACTCACCATCGTTTTTTGCGTTGTTAAAGAATTTCAACGCGCCATTCTCGAAGCATTTCCGACGATACTTTGCGGAGCTGGAATTGCATGGATAAAATTTAAAGCACTATTCATAAATCCCAACACATTTTCCGTCGATACATTCAACACTTGTTGGAGGTAACAGATACATACAATCTGAACTAATTCCCCATTTTTGGTTAAAAGCATTTTCAAGCGCATTGTAAGTTGCCACTTTTTGCTGAAGTAAATCAACATTAATTGACTTGCTGAATACAAGATATGTTTTTGGTCCGCCGCAAGCCTTGCTTCCGAAGGCAATATAATCGCAGCCCGAATTTGTGTTGCACGCACCTGAATCAATAATCAATTCAATTTCTTCTTGTAAATTGTTTAGTTCAGCCAAATCTTCTTCTTTGCTGGCTTCCGTATGGTTTGTGCAACTAAAAACGATTGCCAATAGGGCAATCGTTTTTAGAATATTTTTAGCTATTTTCATTTAAAAGAAAATTATTTTAACAAAATTCTTCGTAAGCTCCCGCCAAATTTGAAGCGATTACTTCAGCTGGTCGGCCTTCAATGTGATGACGCTCTAACATATGAACCAAAACACCATCTTTAAACAAGGCAATTGCCGGTGATGATGGAGGAAAAGGAATCATATTTTCACGTGCTTTTGCGGTGGCTTCACTATCAACGCCTGCAAAAACGGTCACTAAATTTGTTGGTGTTTTGTCGTATTGTAAAGAAACAACGGCTCCTGGGCGCGCTGTACCGGCGGCACAACCACAAACTGAATTAACAACAACCAAGGTGGTGCCTTCTTTTTTTAATGCCGCTTCAACTTCTTGGGCGGTATGTAATGACGTAAAACCTGCATTTTCTAATTCTGCTTGCATAGGTTTTACCAATTCTGGTGGATACATATTTTTATTTTTTTAGTTATTAGTAATTTGGCTACAAAGATAACAGATTAAATGTGAAATGACTAAACACAAATTTTAATTATTTCATCAAAAAAAAAGTTTATAACTATTTTAACAATTGTAATGTGGGTTACTTTTGGGATACTTACAAATCGATGTATCTTTGCAAACTAAATAAAAATTATGGCAAATTTTGTAAAATGGCTGGGAGCAGGATTGGGTTTTACACTTGGTGGCCCAATAGGCAGTATTTTAGGTTTTGCGGTTGGCAGTTTTATTGACGGATTTTCAAAGGAAGATCTTCAATTGGCAAAATCTTATGGTGCCGGGAATTCAAATGTGCAATCTGGTGATTTTGAAGTTAGTTTGTTGTTATTGTCATCGATTGTGATTAAAGCCGACGGAAAAATTGACGAGCGAGAATTGTTGTTTGTAAGAGAACATTTTAAGCGCATGTATGGTGAAGAACGCGCTACCAATGCGTATAAATTATTCAATATTTTTATTAAAAGCAACCAAATTTCAACGCCTCAAATTTGTACGCAAATTCGTCAAAATTTAACGCACGCTTCGCGTTTGCAATTGGTTCATTTTTTGTTTGGCATAGCAAATGCCGATGGTGCCGTTTTGGAAGTTGAGGTAAATACCATAAAAACCATAGCTGGTTATTTGTATGTAAATCCGCACGATTTTGAATCCATAAAAGCGATGTTTTACAACAGCTCAGACAGTACTTACCGTATTTTGGAAATCGAAAAAACGGCGAGCAACGATGAAGTAAAATTGGCTTATAGAAAAATGGCAAAAAAATACCATCCCGATAAATTGCAGCACCTTGGGGAAGAACATATAAAAGGTGCCGAAGAAAAATTTAAGCAGGTAAGTATGGCCTATGAGCAAATTCAGAAAGAAAGAGGAATGTAAAAAAAGGTTAAACGTTAAAAGTTAAGCGTTCATTGTCAGACTATTTTTAATCATTCATTATTAAACCCAATTTGTTTTCGTTCATTTTGCGCTATTTGTTGCGCATCTTTGTTCAATAAATAATGCAAAGCCTGGTTAATATCTTTAAAATTAAGATTCATTTGTTTTTCAAGAGTCGCAATATTTTCTTTGAGGTCTTTGTAATCCGCTAAATGTTGTCGCAATACCACAAAAGCCCTTATCACTGCAATATTTACTTGTATCGCTTTTTTGCTGTTTAGGACACTTGAAAGCATTGCAACACTCCTTCGGCTCCTGCTCAGGACAGGCTTGCTCTGTAAAGGCAAAAGGTATATAACGTGTGCCTCCACGGTTTGAGGTCGCAAATTGCGTCCTCAAGTTTTCAAATTCTTCTGCAGAAAGTTTAAACATAAAATCATCAGGAAAACGGTCGATATTTCTTCTCACGGCTTCTTTGAGTCTTTTTGTTTCGGTTTCATACATTTCTGCAAGATCGAAATCGAGCATCACGCGTTGCCCGCGTATTTCATAAATTTTGTTTTGAATAAGTTGTAATTCCATAGCTTTTTTATAATTAGATGATTGTTTTTTCCGTTTTTAAAGATATGATATTCATTTAATACTGCTGAATAATTTTTATTTTATCCATATTTTCATTATTTATTCGATGCGCGTTAGTGATTGAAGCGGAAATCCTTTTTTGAGGTTTTTTGTCGAAAAAAAGATTGAAGCAGAAAGCACGACCGCCTTTTCGGCGGGAACGCCCAAAAAATTTAACTTATTTTCTTTACTTTTTTGAATAAAACCGCTCGAATTTCAGCTTAAAATAAGTCGGTATTTTTTTACAATTTATGAAATGATATTTTGAAGAAAATCCGTAATTTCGCACACTAATTGAATTAAGGGCATAAAATGAGCAAAAAATTTAGAGAATATAATGGATTGGACCTCACTAAAGTAGCAGAAGAGACTTTGGCGTTTTGGGAAGCGGAACATATTTTCGAAAAAAGTATTGGCACAAGAGACGAGAAAAAACCGTTTGTATTTTATGAAGGACCGCCTTCAGCAAACGGATTGCCGGGAATTCATCACGTAATGGCTCGCGCCATAAAAGATATTTTTTGCCGTTACAAAACCCAACAGGGATTTCAGGTAAAACGAAAAGCAGGTTGGGATACGCACGGTTTGCCAATTGAGTTGGGCGTTGAAAAAGAATTGGGGATTACCAAAGAAGATATTGGCAAAAAAATTTCTGTAGAAGAATATAATGAAGCCTGTAAAAATGCCGTAATGCGTTATACAGATGTTTGGGAAGACTTGACCAGACGAATGGGACATTGGGTGGATATGGAAAGTCCGTATGTGACCTACAAACCAAAATATATGGAAACGGTTTGGTGGCTGTTGGCGCAATTGTACAAAAAAGGGTTGATTTACAAGGGATATACCATTCAGCCTTATTCGCCAAAAGCTGGAACAGGGTTGAGTTCACACGAATTAAACCAGCCGGGAACATATCAGGATATTACAGATACCACGGTTGTTGCCCAATTTAAAGTCCTATCCCCAGCCTCCCGTTCTAAAATCGGGACAGGCTTTTCCGAAGGAAAGGGAGTTTTACAGGATTTAAAAGTCCTTCCCTTTGGGAAGGATTTAGGATGGGACAATACTTATTTTTTAGCCTGGACAACAACGCCTTGGACATTGCCGTCGAACACCGCGCTTACGGTTGGAAAAAAGATTGATTATGTTTTAGTGAAGTCTTTTAACCAATATACTTTTGAGCCTATCAAGGTGATTTTGGCAAAAGCGTTGGTTGGAAAACAGTTTGCAGGTAAATTCTTTGCTGTTGAAAATGAATCTCAACTTTCTGAATACAATCAAAATGATAAGAAGATTCCCTATTTTATTGTTGGAGAATGCAAAGGTGCCGATTTGGTTGAATTAAGATATGAACAATTGATGCCTTATGCACTTCCTTATAAAAATGCTGAAAATGCTTTTCGGGTTATTGCGGGCGATTTTGTGACTACGGAAGACGGTACAGGAATTGTGCACACGGCGCCAACTTTTGGAGCAGATGATGCGATGGTTGCAAAACAAGCCGTGCCGGAAGTGCCGCCAATGTTGGTGTTGGATGATAATGGGAATGCGGTTCCGTTGGTAGATTTACAGGGAAGATTTACCAAACAGATGGCTGAATATGCCGGTAAATATGTAAAAAACGAATATTACGAAGAAGGCGAAGCACCAGAGCGCTCTTTAGATGTTGAAATTGCCATTCAACTAAAAGAAGAAAATAAGGCGTTTAGCGTAGAAAAATACAAACACAGTTATCCGCATTGTTGGAGAACAGACAAACCGGTTTTATACTATCCGCTTGATTCCTGGTTTATTAAAGTGACCGACAAGCGCGATCGTATGTTCGATTTAAATAACACCATTAACTGGAAACCAAAATCGACCGGAGAAGGCCGTTTTGGAAACTGGTTGAAAAACGCCAACGACTGGAACTTGTCGCGCTCTCGTTATTGGGGAATTCCTCTGCCAATTTGGAGAACGGAAGACGGAACAGAAGAAATTTTTATCGGTTCGGTGGAAGAATTAATGACTGAAATGAAAAAATCTGTTGAAGCAGGTATGATGAAAGCCGCAATTTTTGCCGATTTTGAAGTGGGAAATATGAGCGAAGAAAACTATGACAAAATCGACTTGCATAAAAATGTGGTTGATGCGGTTATTTTAGTTTCGGCATCGGGAAAACCAATGAAACGCGAAGCAGATTTGATTGATGTTTGGTTTGATTCAGGCTCTATGCCTTATGCACAATGGCATTATCCGTTTGAAAATAAAGCGTTAATTGACGAGAATAAATTTTTTCCTGCCGACTTTATTGCGGAAGGAGTTGACCAAACAAGAGGTTGGTTTTATACGCTTCACGCCATTTCAACGATGGTTTTTGATTCTGTTGCCTATAAAAATGTGGTTTCAAACGGATTGGTGTTGGACAAGGAAGGTAAAAAAATGTCGAAAAGACTTGGAAATGCGGTAGATCCTTTTGAAACAATGGATAAATATGGTCCGGATGCCACACGCTGGTATATGATTTCAAATGCAAATCCGTGGGACAATTTAAAATTTGATTTGGAAGGCATCGATGAGGTTCGAAGAAAATTCTTCGGAACAATTTACAATACCTATTCTTTCTTTTCACTGTATGCCAATTTGGACAATTTTTCTTATTCCGAAGAAGAAATTCCCATCAATGAAAGACCAGAAATTGACCGTTGGATTTTATCTGAATTGAATACCTTGATAAAAAATGTGGAGAGTTTTTATGAAGATTATGAGCCAACAAAAGCTGCGCGCGCTATTCAGGATTTTGTTTCAGAAAATTTGAGTAACTGGTTTGTGCGTTTAAGCAGACGCCGTTTTTGGAAAGGCGATTACGAAAAAGACAAAGTTTCTGGCTACCAAACGCTTTATACTTGCCTGTTAACAGTGGCTAAATTGGGCGCACCAATTGCACCATTTTTTATGGACAATCTTTACAAAGATTTAACAAATGTTTCTGAAAAAGAAAAATTTGAATCAGTACATTTGGCCACTTTTCCAACGTACGATAAAAGTTTAGTTGATAATAAGTTAGAGCGCAAAATGCAACAAGCTCAAAAAATATCCTCCATGGTTTTATCATTGCGAAAAAAGGAAATGATTAAAGTGCGCCAACCCTTGCAAAGAATTATGATTCCAGTGTTAAATGAAGAAGAAAGGGATGAAATTTTAGCGGTGGGCGATTTGATAAAAGCGGAAGTGAACGTGAAAGAAATTGAATTGATTGACGATGCTTCCGGCATAGTGGTAAAAACCATAAAACCCAATTTTAAAGTTTTGGGGCCAAGGTTTGGAAAAGACATGAAAATGATATCCGAAGCCATTCAGAATTTAACACAAAAAGACATTGCAATTGTTGAAAAACAGCAAGAAATAGCGTTGGTTATAAATGATAAAGTTGTAAATTTAAGCCTTGATGAAGTTGAAATTGCCTCACAGGATATTGAAGGCTGGCTTGTGGCCAACCAAGGCGGTTTAACGGTTGCCTTAGACATTACAATTACTGAGGAATTACGTATGGAAGGCAATGCAAGAGAGTTGGTGAACAGGGTGCAGAATTTGCGCAAAGATTCTGGTTTGGAAGTTACCGACAAAATTACGTTAGTTATTCAAAAAAATGATATATTAGAGCGCTCAATTGAAGCAAATGAGCACTACATTAAAACCGAAACATTAACGAAAGAGCTTGTATTTGTTGATGAATTGGAAAATGGCACAGAGATTGCCTTTGACGATGTGAAAACGAAAATATTAATAAAGAAAAATTAAGTTATGGACGAAAATAACAGATATTCAGATAAAGACTTGGCAGAATTTAAAGAAATAATTTTGCAGAAAAAAGAACGTGCCGAAGAAGATTTGGCTCTTTTGAAAAGCATCTTTAAAAACGACAGCGATAACGGCACCGATGATACTTCTCCAACATTTAAAGCTTTTGAGGAAGGTTCAGAAACGATGTCAAAAGAAGCAAATGTGCAATTGGCAATTCGCCAGGAAAAGTTTATCCGCGATTTAAAAAACGCCTTGCAGCGCATTGAAAACAAAACTTACGGAATTTGCCGCGTAACCGGTAAATTAATTCAAAAGGAACGTTTAAAATTAGTGCCGCATGCAACATTGAGTATTGAGGCAAAAAATATGCAACAATAAAAACAAATTATGATTCTATTGCGAAGCTTCAATTCGTTGAAGCTTCGTTTTTTTACTACGCTTAAATAAAACCACACCCTTGAAAAAACCCATTATTATCATCATTTTAATATTGTTAATTGACCAAATTAGCAAAATATATATAAAAACAAATTTTTTGTATGGTGAAGAGGTGGTTGTGTTTGATTGGTTTCGCATTCATTTTATTGAAAATAACGGGATGGCCTGGGGCGCGGAATTTGGCGGTAAAACCGGTAAATTATTTTTGACGGTTTTTAGGCTCTTTGCCATTGCGGGAATCGGCTATTGGCTTTATAGTTCCGTTAAAGAAAATGCGCCCGCTATTTTAATTGTGGCCATTTCTTTGATTTTTGCCGGAGCTATGGGAAATATTATAGATTCCGTTTTTTATGGAGTTATTTTCGATACGCCACGAAACGCTGTTGCAACATTGTTTGCTGACAAACCTTATGGCACTTTATTTCACGGAAAAGTGGTTGATATGCTGTATTTCCCTATTTGGAGCGGAGATTTGCCAAGTTGGATTCCTTTTTATGGCGGAAAACCTTTTACTTTTTTTAATGCCATTTTTAATATCGCTGATGCTTCCATTTCTACGGCAGTCGGTATTTTAATTTTCTTCAACAAAAAGGCATTTCCAAAAGATGATGCTAAAGAAATTGTTTAAAATTTTATTGATTTTTTTGAAAAGTCAAAATTTACAGATTATTTTATAAAATAAACAAAATGCCCTTTTGTTTGCACTAGAAACAGGTATAATATTACTTCAGAAAAGAAAAATACAAATTCAATAAAAAATCTGTAATTTTATTTTTTTAAATCATTGCGCTTTTTGGAATTAGAAATTCAAATAAAAACCTTGCCGTCGCTTCCCGGTGTTTATCAGTACTATGATAAAAACGGGACTATTTTATATGTGGGAAAAGCAAAAAACCTTAAAAAAAGGGTTTCTTCCTATTTTAATAAAACCCATGAAAACGGGAAAACCAATGTGTTGGTCAAAAAAATTGCCAACATTGAGCACATTGTTGTGGATACAGAAACCGATGCCTTGCTGCTTGAAAATAATTTAATCAAAAAATACCAGCCGCGCTATAATGTGATGCTGAAAGATGACAAAACCTATCCGTGGATTTGCATTAAAAAAGAGCGGTTTCCCCGAATTTTTTTAACCAGAAACGCGGTAAAAGACGGCTCGGAATATTACGGACCTTATCCTTCCGTAAAAATGGCGAAAGCCTTGCTCGATTTAATAAAGGAATTATACCAACTTCGTTCATGCAGCTATGATTTAAGCGAAAAAAATATTGAAGCAAATAAATATAATGTTTGTTTGGATTTTCATATTGGCAACTGTAAAGGACCTTGCGAAGGTCTTCAGTCAGAAAGCGATTATGATAAAGACATTCAAGCGATAAGGAATATTGTGAAAGGAAATTTTAAGGAATCCCTGCAGCAATTTTATGACTTGATGCTTTATTATTCTGATGAAATGGAGTTTGAAGAGGCCCAAAAAATTAAGGAAAAAATTGAGGTGCTGGCCAATTACCAGGCAAAATCTACTGTTGTAAATCCTTCAATTACCAATGTGGATGTTTTTTCAATTGTTTCAGACGAAAGCTATAGTTATGTAAATTTTTTTAAAATAGCGAACGGAGCCATAATTCAATCCCATACCGTTGAAATTAAAAAGAAATTAAACGAAACCGATAAAGAATTATTGGAGTTGGCCATTATTGAAATCAGACAACGATTTAACTCTCAATCTACTGAAGTTTATGTGCCTTTTGAGGTGGATTTGGGAGAAAACATAAAAGTGACTATTCCAAAACTTGGCGACAAAAAAAGAATTGTGGATTTAAGCCTTCGGAATGCAAAATATTACCGGCAAGAACAGTTTAAACAGCTAAAGATTTTGGATCCCGACAAACATGTGAACAGAATTTTGTCACAAATGCAGAAAGATTTGCGACTAAGCGAAGAACCAAGGCATATTGAATGTTTTGACAATTCGAATATTCAGGGAACAAATCCGGTTGCGGCCTGTGTGGTATTCAAAAATGGAAAAGCGAGCAAGAAGGATTATAGACATTATAACATAAAAACGGTTGAAGGGCCAGATGATTTTGCTTCTATGGAAGAGGTTGTTTTCAGAAGATATAAAAGGTTGTTGGAGGAAGGACAGGAATTGCCGCAGTTAATTGTGATTGACGGCGGCAAAGGACAACTGTCTTCGGCATTAAAAAGTTTGGATATTTTAGGGCTTCGGCATAAAATTGCCATTATTGGCATTGCCAAGCGATTGGAAGAAATTTATTATCCGAATGATTCTGTGCCTTTATATTTAAATAAAACTTCGGAAACTTTAAAAATTATTCAGCAATTAAGAAACGAAGCGCATAGATTTGGCATCACGCACCATAGAAATAAAAGAAGCAAAAACGCGCTGGTTAATGAATTGGAACAAATTTCGGGTATCGGTAAACAAACTGTTGTATCTTTATTGAAGCATTTTAAATCGTTAAAAAGAGTTTCACTTGCATCATTTGAAGAATTAGAGTCGGTTGTTGGTAAATCGAAATCCGTCATTATCTTTAACTATTTTCAAAAAAATAAAAATTAATGAAACGAGGGTTACAAATTTTGACAAAGAAAGGGATGATTAATGGTGAACCTGCCGGCAGGCAGTCAGTCCCGAATTTTCGGGATTACCGCTAAAAAATAAAATTTAAACAGATGAAAAGAATTTTACTCCTCGCTTTTATATTTTCAATGTCACTATCATTTTCTCAGGAAGCGGTTGAAAAAAAAGACATAAAAGTTGGCCTTGTCCTAAGCGGCGGAGGCGCAAAGGGATTTGCCCATGTGGCAGCTTTAAAAGTAATTGAAGAGGCGGGCATTCGCATAGATTTTATTGGAGGCACCAGTATGGGCGCTATTATTGGCGGGTTATATGCTTCAGGCTATAATCCAAACCAGCTCGATTCCATTATTAAATCCATAAACTTCAACAGAATATTAACTGATAAGTTGCCTCGGAAATCGAAGCCGTTTTATGAAAAAGAAAATGGAGAAAAATATATACTTACGGTACCAATTAAAAAAGGAAAACTTGGGATGCCAACCGCGCTTTCAAACGGGCAAAACGTACTAAATTTATTAACTGAATTAACGCAAAATGTGAATAATATCAGTGATTTCAGCAAGTTGCCGATACCTTTTGTTTGCGTAGCCACCAATTTAGAAACCGGGAAACAAGAAGTTCTCAAAAACGGATTTTTACCCCAAGCAATATTGGCAAGTGGCGCATTTCCAACATTGTTGGCTCCGGTTGAGATTGATGGGAAGTTGCTTACTGATGGCGGAATAACAAATAATTTTCCTGTGGAAGAAGTTAAAGCCATGGGAGCCGATGTGATTATTGGAGTTGACATACAAAGCGGTTTGGAAAGTAAAGAAGATTTAACCTCGGCAGTTAAAATTCTGAATCAAATAGTCGGTTTTCAGATGTATAAATCGATGGAGCACAAATATGACAGTTTGGATTTGGTGATAAAGCCAGACATGAAATTGTTTAATGTGGTGTCTTTTGATAAAGTAAAGGAAATTATGGCAGAAGGCGATAAGGCCGCACGGGAAAAATATAGTGAGTTAAAGGCTATTGGCGACAGGCAAATTCACGTGGATAAGCAAAAAATTCATGTGAATCAAATTGAAAAATTCAGCATAAAACAAATTAAAATAGACGGAAATAATTATTATACCCGCGCTTATATTATAGGGAAACTTAATTTAAAGAATGAGGAAACCACAAATTATGGGCATGTAATTGAAAGCATCAATAATTTATCGGCCACCGGCAATTTTGAAAATGTACAGTATCAAATAGTTCATGAAGGTGATGGCTGTATTGTGAATCTTAAGGTTAAAGAATATCCCGTATCAAATTTTTTGCAAATAGGGGTGCATTATGACGATTTGTATAAAACCGGAATTTTATTAAACGTTACCTCAAAACACTTGTTAACCAATAACGATATGCTTTCGGCTGATGTTATTTTGGGAGATAATTTGAGGTATAATTTTAATTATTTTATTGACAATGGGTTTTACTGGAGTTTTGGAATAAAATCAAGGTATAATAATTTTAATTCAAATGTTAAATTTGATGCGGCCAACGTAAATAAATTAAATTTAAGTTATGAGGATTTTACCAATCAGGCCTACCTTCAAACGGTATTTGGCAGAAAATTCGCCATTGGCGCCGGAGCTGAAATTAAAAGGATAAAAGTGTCTACGGAAACAATTTCTAATGTGGATAATAGTCAAGTAGGCGGTGGGCGATTGTTTTTTGACAAGTCAACTTACATCAATTTAATATCCTATATAAAACTTGACACCTATGACAAAAAATATTTTCAAAAAAAAGGGGCATATTTAGATGTTGATTTTAGGTGGTATTTAGCCTCTTCAGATTATAACAATAATTTCGTGTCATTTTCTCAGTTAAAAGGAAAAGTTGGATTTGCGCATACCTTTTTTAATAGGCTAACAACTCATTTTATTTCTGAAGCTGGCACAACTATTGGCGAAAATAGTAACAGGGTATTGGATTATAATGTGGGTGGTTATGGAGAAAATTTTATAAATACATTTATTCCATTATATGGCTATGATTTTGGCGCATTGAGTGCAAATTCTTTTCTGCGGTCAGCTTTTACATTTAGGTATGAGTTTTTGCCAAAGAATTATTTTTCGGCAACGGCAAATTATGCGAGGGTAGAAGGCGATTTATTTAATAAAGGAAAGATTTTTGAAAATACGAAGTCGGGTTACATGCTTGGCTATGGATTGGACACTTTTATGGGTCCAATTGAAATTAATTATACCTGGTCGCCAGACCATAAGGAGAACTATTGGTATTTTAACGTTGGGTATTGGTTTTAATAAAAAGTCCCGCAAAATTTTGCGGGACTTTTTAGATATTGATGCCTTATTTAGTCAATTATTTTACCTTCATTGTCGGTAAAATCAAATCTTAAATATTGATAGGTAATTCTGGGTAAAATTTTGATCCACTTTTTATGCTTTAGATACCATCGCATTTGTATTGATGGAAATCCCTTTTTTAAATACGCAACAATAAAAGGATGTGTATTTAAAGTAATATTTACATGCGCATCAGAACTTACAAGTCTTTCAAGTTCAGATTCAATTTTGTCCAATAAAATAATTGGAGATTCAACTTCGCCAATCCCGCTAGGATTTGGCTCTTGTGTTTTTATAACCAATTCTGGCCTAACTCGTTGTCTTGTAATTTGAACCAAACCAAACTTGCTCGGAGGCAATATTTTATGCTTTGTTTTATCAAATTCCATCTCGGCCTTTAAATGGTCGAAAAGTTTTTGTCGGTGCTCAGGGGAATTCATGTCAATAAAATCAACAACAATAATGCCTCCCATATCACGTAATTGTAATTGTCTTGCAATCTCTGAAGCTGCAATTAAATTAACCTCAAGTGCGGTGTCGGCTTGTGTGTTGGCTTTGTTTGAGCGATTTCCGCTGTTTACGTCAATTACATGAAGCGCTTCGGTATGTTCAATAACCAAATAAGCTCCTTTACTCATAGAGACTGTTCGTCCGAATGATGTTTTAATTTGGCGTTCAATTCCATGTTTTTCAAAAATAGGAACTTGCGATTTGTATAATTGCACGATAGACTCTTTTTTTGGCGCGATTTCTTGTAAATACTCTTTAATTTCTAAAAACAGAATTTCATCATTAGTGACAATGCTTGTAAACGAATCATTAAACAAATCTCTTAAAATTGAAGAGGCCCTGTTTAACTCACTTAAAACTTTAATAGGCGCCGGTTGTGATTTAACCGTAACAATTTGTTTACACATGGCGACCCATCGTTCTAAAGAATTTTGCAAATCCTTATCTAATTCCGCGACTTTTTTATTTTCGGCCACGGTTCTGATAATGACTCCAAAACCTTTAGGTTTAATGCTTTTGATCAGTCTTTTTAATCGTTCTTTTTCTTCAGTGTCATTTATTTTTTGAGAAACTGAAACCCTGTCAGAAAAAGGAACCAATACCAAATATCTACCCGCAATGGATATCTCTGAACTCATCCGCGGACCTTTGGTAGATATAGGCTCTTTTACAATTTGTACTAATAAATTTTGACCTGTTTTTAGGACATCAACGATACTTCCGTTTTTGTCAATATCCTTTTCTAGTTGAAAATTCTTTAATGTGAAATCTTTAATTTTACCTGTTGTGATACCTTTTATAAATTTATTTAAGGACAGTAGTTGCGCGCCTAAATCGTGATAATGCAAAAAACCGTCTTTTTCATAACCTACATCTACAAACGATGCATTTAAACCAGATAGAACTTTGCCAATTTTAGCTAAAAAAATATCTCCCACGGAGAATTTATTGCTATTGGATTCGTTGTTTAGTGCTGTTAATCTACCATCTTTTAATAAGGCAAAATCAATATCAGAGAAGTTTGATCTAATTATTAATTCTGTTTTCACTCTGAATTGTTTTGTGCTCAAATAAATTATTATTTGAACGATTTATACTAAGTTTTACAGGGTATTATACCCAACAATATTTGCATTTATTGCAAATATTTATTTCAATGAACTTTAAAATTGAAAAGAAAAAAGTAAGCAAAGCTTACTTTTTCTTTTTATGTCTGTTAGCTCTTGCTCTTTTTTTGCGTTTGTGAGTCGAAATTTTCGCTCTCTTTCTTTTTTTACCGCTTGGCATAATTAAAAGTTGTTTTTATGTTAATAAATATTTTTTAACCTCCTTTATAATATAAGTTGGTTATACGGTTACTTTACTTTTTACGCCTTCTACAAATACTTTTGCGGGTTTGAATGAGGGGATGTTGTGAGCCGGAATTTTAATAGTGGTGTTTTTTGAAATGTTTCTTCCAGTTTTTTCAGCTCTTGTTTTAATAATAAAACTTCCAAAACCTCTTAAATAAACATTGTCTCCTTTCTCTAAAGAATCTTTTACCTCTTCCATGAACGCTTCAACAGTTGCTAATACATCTGCTTTTTCTATTCCAGATTTGTCTGCAATATTTGATACGATTTCTGCTTTCGTCATTTTTAATATGGGTTATATGTTATTATAAAATTAAGACGGCAAATATATGATATAATAATGAAATTCAAAAAGTTAATTCACTAAAATTTAATTAATTAAAAGATGTATCATTGTATTTTCTAAAAAAAGTGATGATTTTCTCTAAACAATTAACAGACTGGTATTTACATAATAAAAGAAATCTGCCTTGGCGTACCACAATTGACCCATACACCATTTGGCTGTCCGAAATTATTTTACAGCAAACGAGAGTTGACCAAGGAATGTCGTATTATTTTCGGTTTATAGAGAATTTTCCGACAGTTTTTGATTTGGCAGCTGCTTCTGAAGAACAGGTACTAAAACTTTGGCAGGGATTGGGCTATTATTCCCGCGCCAGAAACCTTCATTTTTCTGCAAAATATATTGTAAATGAATTAAATGGAAATTTTCCATCAAGCTATAAAGCACTTTTAAAACTGAAAGGTGTTGGTGATTACACTGCTTCTGCCGTTGCTTCAATTTGTTTTAATGAACCAACGGCTGTTGTTGACGGTAATGTTTACAGGGTTTTGGCAAGATATTTTGGAATTGATACCGCCATTAATTCTTCCGCAGGAATTAAGGAATTTAAACATTTGGCGCAACAAATAATAGATGAAGAAAATCCAGGAACCCATAACCAGGCCATTATGGAATTTGGTGCGCTCATGTGTAAACCCAGCAATCCGAATTGTACTGTTTGTCCTTTAAACAACAGTTGTTTTGCCTTGTCTAAAAACAGCGTTAAAGACTTTCCCGTAAAAGAAAAGAAAGCCAAAATTAAAACAAGGCACTTTAATTATTTAGTGATTCATTCGAGCGACCATAAAACTAAAATTGTACAAAGAGTGGCTGGGATATGGAAAAATCTTTATGAATTTCCGTTGATAGAAACAATTAATATTATTGATGTTGAAGAGCTTACGGAACATAAAATATTTAAGGAGCTGTTTTTTAATTTAGAAATAACAGTGAAACTTTTCAACAATGATGCGCTTGTGCATAAATTAACTCACCAGCATATTTACACAAAATTTTGGGTGGTAACCACCGCTTCTTCAACTAATTTTGAACTATCTTGGGACGATATTAAAAAATATCCGGTTCCTGCGTTGATTGATAATTTTTTAAATCAATATAAAATCAACTAATTTTTTAGTACTTTTGGTAATTAAATGATACATAAAAAATGGCTGGGACAATAAATAAAGTGATACTGATTGGGCATTTAGGCGATGAGGTAAAAATGCATTATTTTGAGGGCGGTAACGCTATTGGCAGGTTTCCCATAGCGACAAATGAAACTTATACAAATAAACAAACCGGAGAAAAAGTGACCACCACCGAATGGCATAATATTGTGGTCAGAAATAAATTGGCCGAAATTTGTGAAAAATATTTATCAAAAGGCGATAAAGTGTATGTTGAAGGCCGCATAAAAACAAGGCAATGGGAAGGTGAAGATGGAGCGAAAAGATACACCACAGAAATTCATGTGGTGGATATGACTTTTTTAACCACCAAAAAAGAATTGAACGCGCCGGCACAAAAGGAAGGTTTAAAGCCAAATCCTTCAACAATGCCAAACCAAGAAATTGTAGCCCAAGAAGAAGTAGAGGATGATTTGCCGTTTTAAGTTTAATTGAATTAACTTAGAATTAGCACAATTATGCCCACATATTTATTATATATTGGCTTAATTCATATTAATATCGTTTTAACAAAATATTAATTACTAAATACACAATACTAAAATCTATACAAGTTGGATCCCGAACCCACGTTTTTATCAATTCTTTTGTCTGCTGCTTTTTTATCGCAAGCAGTAAGTATTGTCACACTTTTTTTATTGCTTATTCTTTCCGCGTTAATTTCCGGATCGGAAGTCGCTTTTTTTTTCACTGTCTCAATCCGACTTAAACAAGGCGTCCGAATCAAAATTAAGCAAGGAAAAAGCGGTGGTTACATTAATGGAAAGACCAAAAAGATTGTTGGCCACACTTTTGGTCTCAAACAATTTTATCAATATATTAATTGTATTGCTTTTTGCCTATATCGGCAATTTTTTGTTTGCTGAAATAACTTCAGACTTATTAAAGTTTTTAATAGAAGTTGTTTTAATCACTTTTTTAATTTTACTTTTTGGAGAAGTTTTGCCCAAACTTTATGCTTCCAGAAATGCTATGAAATTTGCGGTATTCATGGTGTTGCCAATTAAAATTTTATCGTCTTTGCTCACTTTTATTAGTGTTCCGTTATTATGGCTAACCAAAATTATTGAAAATAATTTAGGGAAACAGAAATCGAGTTTGTCGGTTGAAAAATTATCGCAGGCATTAGATATTACTTCAAAAGAGACCACAACCAAAGATGATAAAAAAATATTGCAGGGAATTGTAAGTTTTGGAAATACTGAAACTGAACAAATTATGACGCCCCGTATTGATATTTTTGCGCTTTCTAAAGATGAATCTTATGAAGATGTAGTAAAAAAAATTGTAAACGAAGGGTTTTCCAGAAATCCGGTTTACGATGAAAATATTGATGATATTATTGGCGTTTTATATGCCAAAGATTTATTGCCATATATAGATGAGAAAAATTTTGAGTGGCAACAATTAATTAGAGAGCCTTATTTTGTTCCTGAAAATAAAAAACTGGATGATTTGTTGAAAGAATTTCAGGAAAAGAAAAATCATTTGGCAATTGTTGTTGATGAATATGGAGGAACTTGCGGTATAGTTACCTTAGAAGATGTTATTGAAGAAATTGTTGGAGATATTAGCGATGAGTACGACCATGATGATGCGCCCTATTCAAAGATAGATGAAAATAATTTTTTGTTTGAAGGGAAAATCAACCTAAAAGATTTTTATAAAATTTTAGAAATTGAAGACGCTTATCTTTTTGAGGAAAATAAGGGGGAATCTGAAACTATCGCCGGATTTATTTTGGAGATTCATGGTAAATTTCCGAAAAAACAAGAAATAATCACATTTTTTGAATACTCCTTCAAAGTTGAACTCATGGACAAAAAAAGAATAAAACAGGTAAAAGTGACTATTGACCGAGCGTTTGTAAAGGAGTAGTATGAGAAATTTTTGTACAGCAATTTATTTGGCATTTATGTTGGTTTCCTGCGGAAAAGAAACGTTGCCAAAACCAACATCCTATTTAAAACTTCAATATCCTGATCCAACCTATCAAAAAATTGAATCGGATTGTCCGTATAGTTTTGAGATTTCGAAATTAGCCAACATCAATTTTAAAAATAATTGTGCGGCAAGCATTGAATATCCGCAGTTAAAAGCCACCATTTTTATTACTTATAGGACAATAAACAATAATTTAAATGACATTTTAAAGGAAGTTGAAAAGCTGACTTTTGAACATACTTTAAAAGCAGATGCAATAAATGCAATTCCTTATGAAAATTTAGAAAAAAGAGTTTTTGGGAAATTGTATCATATTGAAGGAAATGTTGCCACAAATATCCAATTTAGAGCAACAGACAGTGTTAATCATGTACTTTCCGGAGCTTTATATTTTTATGTGCGACCAAATTATGATTCCATTTTGCCGGCAGTAAAATATGTTGAAAAAGACATCATTCATTTAATTGAAACACTAAAATGGAAAAACCGAAAACAATTAAATTTAAATACACAAAAATAATAAGAATTTGGCTTATCATTGGTTTAATCATGTTGATTGGCCAAGTTATTTTAGGTGGAATCACCCGGTTAACGGGGTCTGGACTGTCAATAACCAGATGGGATATTATTACAGGCGTTGTTCCGCCGTTAAATGAAACGGAATGGGTGAATGAATTTGAACTTTATAAAGAGACGCCCCAATACCATAAAATTAATTCAACATTTACCATTCAGGAGTTTAAATTTATCTATTTCTGGGAATATTTTCACCGACTTTGGGTGCGCTCATTGGGATTCATTTTTTTAATTCCTTTTGTGATTTTTGTGCTAAAAAAACAAATGGATTCTTACTTGGTAAAGCGGTTAGGCATTGTTATTTTGTTGACCATATTAACGGCTTCCGCAGGCTGGATTATGGTTCAGAGCGGTTTGGTGAACCGGCCTTGGGTTAATGCCTATAAATTGACCATTCATTTTACTTTGGCGGTTTTGGTGGTTTGGGCGATGGTGAAAACGGTTTCCGATGTTTATTTATTGGGAAGCAAATCCCTTATTCCTTCAAAAAAAATAGTGCCGTTTGTGGTAGGTATTGCTTTTGTGCAAATGATAGTTGCTGGGATTATGGCCGGAATGAAGGCCGGATTGTATTATCCTTCCTGGCCCGATATGAACGGGGAATTTATTCCAAGTGTTTTGTTAAATCCATCAAATTGGATTTGGCACAACATGGTTAATTACGACTCTTATTTATTTGCGCCGGCATTGGTTCAGTTTACGCATAGAATGTTGGCTTATATATTGGCGGCTGCAACAATTTATCTGTTTTTTAAATTGAGAAACAAGGTTGAAGAAGCTTCCAAAAAATGGTTAAATGGCACTTTAATTTTAGTTTTGGTTCAAATTGCATTGGGAATTTTGACCGTTTTAAATGTTCAGGGTAAAATTCCGCTGTTTTTTGGCGTAAGCCACCAATTGGTCGGTTTGTTATATTTTATGGGGTTGTTATTTTTAAGCGATTCATTACGAAAACAAAAGGCATAAAAAAAGCTTCAGTAGTCTGAAGCTTTTAATTTTTGGAGTAATTACTTTTAATTACTCAGCTACTTCTTCAACAGGTGTTGCTGTAGAGTCAACAGCTACTTCAACTGGAGCAACTTCTTCTACTGGAGCAACTTCTTCTACTGGAGCAACTTCTTCTTTAGGTGTTTCTTTACAAGAAACAGCAAATACACTTACAAATAATGCAATTGCTATAAAAAATTTAACTTGTTTCATTTTTGATCGATTTTTATTGTTAGTGCAAATTAACAACAAATTATATTAATAATAAAAAAATATTAAATTTTTTTTTAAAATTATTTAATTTCTTCAATTTCAGTGATTTTAGTGGCCTTATATAAAGCCCCTCCGCCAATTCCCGCTATCTTTTTTGCGATATCTTCTTGGTTTATTTTGTTTTCGTCAAAAGTAAAGTACCCAACTTTCCCTTCAAAGTTAACTTTTGAGTAGGTAACGCCTTGTGTTTTAGATAATTTTGATTCAATTGTTTTGGCACACCCAATTTCACAAGTCATTCCTTCAATTTCAACTTCTATGGTTTTATAATTGGCGGCAACTTCTTGTTTTTCAAGTCCGGATTTTTTATCGGAAACCTCTTTTTTGCCGTTATTGCAGGAAAATAAAAAAAACACTATTGTTAAAATTGAAATTACTTTTTTCATAATTGGTTCATTTGATTGGAACCGCAAATTTAAAATTATTAATTTTAAATCCGAATATTTATGCGATTTTTGCACTTTAATTTTAAAATGGAAAACAAAAATTTACGCTGGATTTATTTGATTGTGCTTTCGTTGGTGTGGGGAAGCTCCTTTATTTTAATGAAAAAAGCGCTTATTGGATTAACGCCTGTTGAAGTCGGAATATTCAGAATACTTATAACAACGGTTTTTTTGCTTTTAATTGGGTTTAAAAGCTTGTTAAAGATTAAGCGGCGGCATTGGTACTATTTGTTGTTAAACGGATTTCTGGGCACTTTTTTTCCGGTTTTTTTATTCGCGTTTGCTGTTGAGCACATTGACAGTTCTGTAACTTCCATTTTAAATTCTCTGACACCTTTATTTACCCTAATTTTTGGCGCGCTTGTTTTTGGGATAGGCTTTAGCAAAAGACAGACCTTGGGCGTTTTTATAGGTTTAATTGGTACTTTAATTTTAATTTTGGAAGGAGTCAGTTTAAATCCGAATCAGGATTATTTTTATTCGTTGTTTGTGTTATTGGCATCCATTGGATACGCTTTTAATGTGAATATCATCAAAAAATATTTACACGATTTAAATGCTTTGAGCATTGCTGTCGGAAATTTTGTGTTATTGATAATTCCAACTTTTATGGTGATGTGGTACACAGACTTTTTTGGAACTTTTGAAATTAATAAAACAACCACGACGGCATTAATTTATATGGCTATTTTGGCAATTTTTGGCACAGCGGCATCTAAAATTATGTACAACAGATTGGTGCAAATTTCTACGCCTATTTTTTCTTCGTCCGTCACTTATTTAATTCCCATTATTGCCATTTTTTGGGGATTATTGGATGGAGAAAGAATTTCCTTTTTACAATTTTTGGCGGGTTTAATAGTGATTCTTGGCGTTTATTTGGCAAATAAAGCCAAATAAAAAACGACCCAATTTCTTGGGCCGTTTTAAACAATTGTAATTAAATATTAAAATTTATTGAAAGTCACTTTCAGAAACACCTTCGTTTACTTTGGCGCTTATCAATTTGAATTCCACTGTTTGCGGACCTAAACTTCCTGTTTTTGTACCGGGAAATTTAATGCCGTTAAATTCTTTGTAATCGCTGAAAGTTGCTTCTTGATTTTGGGTTTGCCCTTGCATAGTGATCACTTGCAATTCTTTTACTTTCAATCCGCTGGCTACATCAAAATAAACCGATGAGGAAACAATTTCTCCTTTGGTTGAAATGACATAAGCATCTTTGCCGTCAACAATTTCAATGCCTGTTAGCTTAGAATTTTCGTCGTTTAACAATCCCATTTCTAAAAAAGTTCCTAAAGTATAAATCATCTCATTCGCCATTGGTGCCGGTAAAGGTTGTTTGTTCATGGAAACGCCATCTTTGGACATCAAAACTTTCATCACCACATTTCCTCCCATGCTCATCTCGTTGGCATATTTTGCCGAAGTTCTTTTTTCTGTGCTTACAATGGTGTTTCCCATTGCAGAAGCTTCATAAGAAACCAGCGTGCTTTTAAGTGCTTTAATTTTTTCAGCACCACCAATTGCGTTAAAGAAATTGTCCAAAACTGTTAATTTGGTTACACCATTTGGGAGTGGTTTAGACATTTCAGGTTTTGAAGTGGCATTTGATTCTTTATCAAAATAATTAATGGCATAAGGCAATTTTTCAAGGTTTGGCAAAGCGTCCAACGCTTTTCCTACAATCACAATTCTTGCGTTGTCCTCGCTAAAATATTTTTGTGCAACACGTTGAACATCATCAACCGTAACCGCATTAATTTTTTGCAGGTAGGTTTCATAGAAATCTTGCGGTAATTTTTTAGTTACGATGTTTAAAGCATAACTTGCTACTGTGGCCGGATTTTCAAGTGCCATCACAAAGCTTCCGATATAAGCGGCTTTTGCATTTTTTAATTCCTCATCAGTAACTTTGGTGTCTCTAAAAGTTTTGATTTCTTTCATAAATTCAACTACAGAGCTGTCTGTAACTATATTTCTTACAGAAGCAGCCGATTTAAAGGTAGCAGAGGTTCTTTCGTCATTTCCAATTCTTGAGTAAGCGCCGTAAGTATATCCTTTATCTTCACGTAAATTTAAGAATAAACGACCTTCACCGCCACCGCCAAAAATTTTATTGGCCAATAAAGCCGCAAAATAATCGGGATTGCTCATTTTTAAATCCACTGTGTTTATAACTGCGATATCCGATTGCACCGCATTAGGCATATCAATAAAATTAATTTCAGTTTTTGCAACGTTGGCTACTTTTGGAATTTCATAAGCAGGAATAGTTCCTTTTTTCCAGTTGTTGAAATGCTTGGTGACTTGGGCTTTTACGTCTTTAAAAGCAACATCGCCTACAATAACCAAATAAGCATTGTTTGGTTTGAAATAAGTGACATAAAAATTTTGAACATCGGCCAATGTTACGTTTTTGACAGTAGTTTCAGTTTCAAATTCTCCATAAGGATGATTTTTACCATAAACCAAAGCATTTTGAGCTTTTGCGGCAATGGCGGCCACGCTATTTTCGCCAGATTTAATGCCTTCAATAAGTTTGGCTTGTTCTTTTTCAAATTCTTCTTGCGTAAATAGCGGATTCTGAATCGCATCGGCAGCTAATTCCAAAATTCTAGGAAAAAATTTAGACAATGTATTGAAGCCTGCACTTTGGCTGCCAATATTAAAGTTAGCGCCTAAAAAATCAATTTCTTCATTAAATGCATCTTTAGAAATTGTTTTGGTTCCATTTCCCATCATTCCGCCTGCAATACTTGTCAATCCGGCTTTTTCTCCTTCAAAAATAGGTCCGTTGTCTAAAATTAAGGTAGCGGAAACTTTTGGTAATTTATGGTTTTCAACCACCATTACTTTTAAACCGTTTTTAAGTTCAAAAGTTTGGGGCTTGCCTAAATTAATAATTGGTGCAGGCCCAGCTTTCGGTTGTTGCGTTCTGTCTATTTGCGCTGTTACTCCTAAAGAAATAAGAAATAATGCAATTAAAGTTGTTATTTTGGTTCTCATATTATTTTTCATAATTTAATTATTCAATTTCCTTTTTTAGATAATCCATTTCAATGCGGCTGTTTTTGTTCAAATAGTCATTTGCCACACGTTTAATGTCTTCTCTTGTTATGGAGCGATAAATGTTAATTTCGTCGTTAATTAAGTTTGTGTTGCCTTTCAACGTATAGTTTGCAGCTAAAGTATTGGCTATATTTTGCACTCCTGAATTTGAATTCACAAAATTGTTTTCAAATTGATTTTGTAATTTCTGAAACTCTTTTTCTGAAATTAATTCAGTTTGAAGTTTGGCAATTTCTGCATCCATTTCAACGCCCAATTCATCCAAAGTAGTTGCACCCATTGGCAATGCGCCCATAATATAAACGCCATAATCTTCTTGCGAATCATTAAAAGCCAAAACTTGAAGTGCTTTTTTTTCTTCAACCAATTTTTTGTATAATCTGGCGCTTTTACCACTTGTTAAAATAGAAGAAACCATATCTAAAGTATAAGAATCTTTATCCTTATTTGACGGTGTTCTGAAAATAAACAGTTTAATGGGAATTTGAATGTTCGAGTCGTATTCAGTAACCTTAATGCTTTCTGTGATTGGCGCTTCTTTAATAGTTACTCTATCAACTTTTTCACCTTTAGGAATATCGCCAAAATAATTTTCAATCATTTTTTTTGTGTCTTCCGTTTCAAAATCACCGGCAACCACTAAAACAGCATTGTTAGGTGCGTAGAATTTTTTATGAAAATCTAAGAACTCTTGCAATTTGGCGGCATCTAAATCTTCCATACTTCCAATAACGGAATTTTTGTAAGGATGATTTTTAAAAATATGCGGATTAATTCCGGTGCGATACATAATTTTTCCGTAAGGCGCATTGTCAATTCTTGCGCGTTTTTCTTCTTTTACCACTTCATTTTGCGTATCAACGCCACCTTGGTTAATTACAGGGTGTAACATACGTTCAGATTCTAGCCACAAACCAAGTTTTAAATTGTTGGATGGAAATGTTTCATAATAAAAAGTGCGGTCTTGGGTGGTATTCGCATTGTTTGCACCGCCATTGGCCGACACAATTTTGAAAAATTCGCCTTTAGGGATATTTTCTGTTCCTTCAAACAACAAATGTTCAAAAAAGTGCGCAAATCCTGTTCGCCCGTCCACTTCATCTTTAGCGCCAACGTGGTACATTACCGAGGTGCTAATAATAGGTGCGGAGTTGTCTTTGTGTAAAATAACGTGCAGGCCGTTACTTAAATCGTACTCTTCAAAGGTTACTTTTTGGGCAAACATACTAACGCTTAAAAATAGCGCTAAAGAGCTTAAATAGATAATTTTTCTCATAGGTGTTAAAAGATTTAATTAAATTAATGATGCGTATAGGACGCATTTGTTTATTATACGTTACAATTTTGAAGCGGAAATAGCGAATTTGTTTTTTAGGTTATTTCATAGCAAATTGAATTTCAAATCTAACAATTTTTTTTGGGAAAGTCAACCTGGTTTTTATATTTAACCCAATCTTAAGAAATATTACAACTTTTGGCCACAAGTAGTCTATGTGGTTAAAAAAATTTATAACAGTCAATTTTTCATTATTAATTCAAGACACTAATTCTATGATAAAAAACAAGTGAAAAATTAATCATCAAATTTATCAACGCAAAACCTGTTAGGTTTATTTGTCCGGTTTTAATTTACACAATAAACAGGATGGGTGTTTTTTATTTTTTCAAACTGCTTATTCTATGATAAAAACTAAGTGAAAATTTATAAAAGATCAATTCAATCTAAATTTACAATTAACCGCAAAGAAATTTTGTTTTGTTTGACATTTGATTACGCTATTTTCAAAATCGTAAATCAAAAAATCAGAGATCGTAAATCAATGTGCGTTAGTGATTGAAACGAAAATCCTTTTTTGAGGTTTTTCGCCGAAAAAAAGATTGCAGTGTAAAGCACGACCGCCATTTCGGCGGGAACGCCCACCAAAAAGGCGGGCAGGCCCAAAATATTATTAGGTCGGACTTTTCCAATTTTAAAATTTATTCCCAAATTTTACTAACATATTATAAAAAGCTAAAAGTGAGCAATTTATTTGCAGTGAATTTGTTTTGCAGAAATAAGAAAAAAGACATATATTTGCACCCGCCTAAGTAGAAAAGGCAACCAATTTAATTAATAAAGCGAATAAAAACAAAGCTTATGTACGCAATTGTAGAGATAGCAGGGCAGCAGTTTAAAGTAGCAAAAGACCAAAAAGTTTATGTACACCGTTTACATGAAGAAGAAGGAGCAAGTATTTCCTTTGACAAAATTCTTCTTATAGGCGATAACGGTACAATAACAGTTGGCGCCCCAGCTATAGAAGGAGCCGAAGTAACGGCCAAAATTTTAGGTCACCTGCAAGGTGATAAAGTAATCGTTTTCAAAAAGAAACGCAGAAAAGGATTCAGAAAAAAGAATGGCCATCGCCAAGCTTTAACTGAAATTCAAGTTGAAGGAATTTTTGCAAGCGGCGCCACAAAAAAAGT
The DNA here is from genome assembly GCA_002842505.1 of Bacteroidetes bacterium HGW-Bacteroidetes-3. GTDB lineage: Bacteria > Bacteroidota > Bacteroidia > Flavobacteriales > Flavobacteriaceae > Lutibacter. Next base: position 25,085 of record PHDE01000023.1, read on the forward strand.
TGTTGTCAAAAAAGAAACTCCTAAAGCTAAAGTTGAAGCGGTAAAAGAAACTGTTGCTGTTGATTTAGAATCAATGACTGTTGCTGAATTAAAAGCTTTGGCTAAAGAAAAAGGTATTGAAGGATACACTTCTTTAAAGAAAGCTGAATTAATTGAAGCGTTAACTAAATAAGAACCAAATTTTAAAACCATAAGGTCATGGCACATAAAAAAGGAGTAGGTAGTTCGAAGAACGGTAGGGAATCGGAATCGAAACGTTTAGGCGTAAAAATATTTGGTGGACAAGCTGCAATTGCAGGTAACATTATTGTTCGTCAAAGAGGAACTCAACACCATCCCGGTGATAACGTATATATGGGAAAAGACCATACTTTACACGCTAGAGTGGACGGTTTGGTGAAATTCTCAAAAAGAAAAGACAATAAATCTTTTGTTTCTATCGAGTCAATCGAAGCGTAACATTTAGATTTAATATATTTTAAGCTCCCAAACTTTTAAAAGTTCGGGAGTTTTTTTATGTGCTATTTAGTACATTTGCGCTTATGTACCTTTTATACAACATACTTATTTTGGTTGCCGGATTTTTGTTAAAAATAATGGCGCTTTTCAATAAAAAAATCAAGCTTTTTATTGATGGAAGAAAACAAACATTTTTTAAACTTCGGCAAGCGATTTCAGAAAAGGACGAAGTTACTTGGATGCATTGCGCTTCTTTGGGCGAATTTGAGCAAGGAAGGCCAATTATTGAAAAGCTGAAACTAAAATTTCCGAACAGAAAAATAGTGCTCACTTTTTTCTCGCCATCGGGATATGAAGTTCGTAAAAACTATGAATATGTCGATGTGGTTTGTTATTTGCCTTTAGATTCAGCCAAAAATGCAAAAAAATTCCTTGAAATTGTACATCCAAGTTTGGCTATTTTTGTGAAATATGAATTTTGGCCAAACCTATTGAAAGAGCTTAAAATCAGAAATGTTGAAACTTTGTTAATTTCTGGAATTTTTAGGGAAAATCAGCTATTTTTTAAAGGTTATGGTGGTTGGATGCGCAAATCGCTGACTGCTTTTTCACATTTTTTTGTGCAGGACGAAAACTCCAAACAATTGCTGAACAGCATCAATTTTAACAATGTTAGCGTCAGTGGCGACACGCGTTTCGACCGAGTTTTTGAAATTACCCAACAAAACAACAAACTTCCTTTTATAGAAGAATTTATAAATGATAAATATACAGTTGTTGCCGGAAGTACCTGGAAAGAAGACGAAATGATGTTGGTAGATTATATCAATAACAAGGCTTCTGAAAATGAAAAATTTATAATTGCACCGCACAACATCAACCCAAAAGACATTTCCGAACTAAAAACCAGTATTTTAAAAAAAGTTATTTTGTTTTCAGAAAAGCCCTTCGACTTGGCTCAGGATGCTAAAAATCTTTCCGATTATCAGGTTTTTATCATTGATACCGTTGGGATTCTCATAAAAATTTACAGTTATGCTGATGTGGCTTATGTGGGCGGCGGATATACAAAAACTGGCGTTCACAATGTTTTGGAACCGGCAACTTTTGGGATTCCAATACTTATTGGGCCAAATTATCATAAATTTAATGAAGCCGTTGATTTGGTTAAAAATAAGGCTTGCTTTGTGATAACTGATGCTAAAGAATTATCTTTACATTTAAATCATTTTTTTCAGTTTGAAGAAAAAAGGTCAGAAATAGGGAAATTGGCAAAAAAACAGGTGTTGGATAAAACTGGTGCTACGGCAAAAATTTTAAATTATTTAGAAAGATGAGAGAAAAGCTCGAAAAATATTTTTCGTATGTTTTTGAAAAAGAATTGCTTGATGAAATCGTTCAAGTAGGCGTTTATAAAAAATTGCGCGAAAATGAAGTGTTGGTAGATTTAGGCGATAAAATGAAGGGAATTCCTTTGTTGTTGGAAGGCGCCATTAAAATTGTGCGAGAAGATAAAAAAGGAGATGAAATATTGCTGTATTTTTTAGAACGCGGCGACACTTGCGCCAGCTCTTTTGCAAGCGCTATTTCCAATGGAAAGTGCGGCATTAGGGCGATAGCCGAAAAGGAATCCGAAATTATTTTTCTGCCAAAAGAAAAATTGGACGAGTGGTTGGTGAAATATAAATCCTGGAGAAGTTTTGTAATTGATAGCTATAATATTCGTCTGAATGAAATGATGGAAACTATTGATAGTTTGGCCTTTATGAGAATGGATGAGCGACTGTATAAATACTTGACAGACAAAGCCCAGATTATGAGAGAAACATCGTTGAATACAACACACCAAGATATCGCTTATGATATGCATACGTCTCGGGTTGTTATTTCGCGATTGTTAAAGCAACTTGAAAATGAAGGAAAAATAAAGTTGCACAGAAATAAGATTGAAATTCTGGAATTTTAAATTACGTGATTTCAATCACAAAATAATTTAATTTTTAAGATATTTTTGAAAGATTACTAACTAAAAATATAAACAATGGATTTTCTGTTACAACCTTGGGAATGGTACGTTGCCGGTCCCGTAATTTCGGTTATCATGTTTCTTCTTTATTATTTTGGGGAACGTTTTGGCGTGTCGTCAAATTTAGAGACATTTTGTTCAATAGGCGGTGCAGGAAAATATGTAGATTATTTTAAGATAGACTGGAAAGAGAATTTGTGGAACCTTATTTTTATTGCTGGTGCAATCGTTGGTGGTTTTATTGCTTCAAATTATCTGACAACTACCGATGCTGTTGCCATAAATCCGCAAACCGTCAAAGATTTGGCCGATATTGGCATAATGAATGCAGGAGCAACTTATTTGCCGGATGAAATCTTTAGTGTTGAAACCATGCTGACTTTGAAAGGTTTCATTATTTTAATAATCGCTGGTTTTTTGGTTGGTTTTGGCGCACGTTGGGCAGGTGGTTGCACCTCCGGCCACGCAATTGTTGGTTTAAGCAATTTAGAACTTCCTTCATTAATTGCGGTAATTGGCTTTTTTATTGGCGGTTTGGTAATGACTTGGTTTATTTTACCCTTAATATTTTAGCGCTATGAAGTATATAAAATTTTTCTTAGTGGGTATTCTTTTCGGAATCGTTATGAGCAAAGCCGAAATTATTTCGTGGTTTAGAATATATGAAATGTTTAAGTTTCAATCGTTTCACATGTATGGAATTATTGGATCTGCAGTAATGTTAGGGATGATAAGCATGTTTTTGTTCAAGAAAAAAATGGTTAAAACTTTTGAAGGACAAGAAATTCATGTGACACCGAAAAAAAAGGGATTGTACCGAAACCTTTTGGGCGGAATTCTGTTTGGGTTGGGCTGGGCATTGGCAGGCGCTTGTCCGGGACCCATGTTTGTTTTAATTGGAAAAGGCGTTGTCTCCATTTTGGTGGTTATTTTTGGTGCTACTTTGGGTGCGTTTTTCTACGGACTTTTTAAAGATAAATTGCCTAATTAAGTAGAAAAAAAAATGAAACGAGCATAACAAATTTTGATACACAAGGAAATGATTAATAGCGAACAGTCCCGAATTTTCGGGATTACCGCTAAAAAATAAAATTTAA
>PHDE01000024.1:0-3182 GCA_002842505.1 Bacteroidetes bacterium HGW-Bacteroidetes-3
AGAGAATTCTTCGACAAGGGGTTTAAACCCCTTGACATTACTACAAACTCATTACCTAAAAAATTACAAGATTGGTATTTGCTTTCTTTTGCAGAGTTTATAAAAGAATTAGAGAAGAAAAAAGTAAAACTTTCACTATCTCAAAAAGCAGAATGGGAAGATTACTTTTTACAAGAAAGCAAAAAAGCATTGGCGCTTAAAAACAGTATTGATAACACTGACAAAGAAATTGATGTAATGATTTATGCGTTGTATGGGTTGACGGAGGAGGAAATTGGGATAGTTGAAAATAGTTAAAATAATAGTAACTAATCAGTGCCTAAAGTTTGGAGTGCCTAAATTGCCTAAAGTTATTTAATTTTCAGGGTAATGTACTGAAAAATAGTTGATAGATTTTCTCAATTTTTTTCAAAAATGGCTTATTTTTAATATAATTGAAATTTTTTAACTTCGTAAAATTCCTTTTTTTTAACTTTAAGTACTTCAAACTTTAGGCACTTTAAGTATTGATTGGTTACAAATAATATTATTATAAAAAATTTAACAAAAAATAATTTTTATTAACACTTAGTGTTAATAAAAAAATATTCATTTGTATGAATATTACCTTTAACAATAACAAACTAAAAAAGTACACTAATGATGATAAATTGGCTGAAAGAAAACTAGGAAAGAGAGAAACTCAGCTATTTAAACAACGACTTGATGAATTAGAGGCTTCGAAAACTTTAGAAGATGTTAGATATTTACCAGGCAATTATCACGAATTAGTTAGCAACAGAAAGGGTCAGTGGGCTTGTAATTAAGTCCATCCTTATAGATTAATTTTTGAACCTCACGAGGACCCGATTCCCACTAATGATGACGGTCAATATCTCTGGATTGAGATAAAAGGTGTTGAAATTATAGAAATTGAAGATTATCACTAAAACAAAAAAAATGGCTATTATTACGCAATATTACCCTCAAACAGTTTCGCATCCCGGCACAACTTTAGTTGAAATTTTAGAAGAAAAACAAATGGGAGCAAAAGAATTTGCTGTCAGAACGGGAAAACCTGAAAAAACAATTTCAGATGTTTTAAATGGGAAAAGTGGGATTACTCCTGAAATGGCAATTTTATTTGAGCAAGTATTAAAAATACCTGCACATTTTTGGATTAATAGACAAAGAACGTATGATGAATATTTGGCAAGAGTTGAGTATCAAAAAATAATAGTAGAAGGAATTGAGTGGTCTAAAACTTTTCCTTATGCTAAAATGGCTTCGTTGGGTTGGGTTGAAAAAACCATTAATAAAGAAACAAAGGTCATTAATTTATATGAATATTTTGAAGTATCAAATACTAAAGGATATTACGACTTTTATCATAACCAAAAATTGCTTGTCAACTTTAGAATATCATTAAAAGACAATGATAATTCTGGTGCTATCGCAGCTTGGTTAAGGCAAGGAGAAATTCAAGCGGGCGCTATAGATGTTTCAGAATTTGATAAAAAGAAACTAAACCAGATACTACCAGAACTAAAAATAATTATGGCATCACAACCAAATGATTTTTTTAGTCAAATACAAGATTTATGTAAATATGCGGGTATAAAAGTAGTACACACACCTTGTTTACCAAAGGCACCAATTCATGGTTCAACTAGGTGGTTTGGAGATGTTCCTTTAATACAACTAAGTGGACGTTATAAAAGAAATGATATATTTTGGTTTACCTTTTTTCACGAAATTGGACATATCTTACTCCATGGTAAAAAGTACATTTCTATTGAAAATATTGAGTGCCATGGAGAAAATGAAATTTTTGAAATTGAGGCAAATGATTTTTCTGCAAATTTATTATTGAATAAAGATCAAGAGCTAGAAATATTGAGCAATCGTGTTTTAAAGGAAGATGATGTTGTAAAGTATGCTGAAAAATTTAAAACGCATCCCGCTATTATTATTGGAAGATTGCAACATCTAAAATTATTTCCCTATGGAATGGGGAATCATTTATTTAATGCAATTGACTTTTGTTCAGAGTAAATTTTTATGTTTAAAATTGCATTTTTAAGTAACTTTATTTTACCTATTAACAGGAAGTTTACGGTACTAATATGGTACTCAAAAATAGTTAAAATATTGATAAATAGTTTTATAGGCGCATTAAAAAGTACCCACTCGAGGTACAAAACCCCGGTAAATCAAATGACTTACTGGGGTTTGTTTTTAAAGTACTATTACAAAAATATATTTAAACTTTAGCCAATACAGTTGCTTGTGCATACGCATGCATTCCTTGCCCGGCTTTTCTTCCGTCGCCCATGGCAAGAATAACGGTAGCGCCACCTCTAACAATATCGCCTCCGGCAAAAAGACCCGGAATTGAGGTCATCATATTTCCATCAACTTTAATGGTATTCCATTTGGTAATTTCAAGTTCGGGCATGCTTTGTTGGATAATTGGGTTTGGAGAAACACCAACTGCAATCACCACGCTGTCAACATCAATATCATATTCAGAACCTTCAATAGCAACCGGACGTCTTCTGCCGGAAGCATCAGGTTCGCCCAACTCCATTTTTTGCACGCGCATTTTATTTACTTTTCCTCTTTCATCGGCAAAATATTCAATTGGGGATGCGAGGTTTATAAATTCAACACCTTCTTCTATGGCATGTTTTATTTCTTCTGCTCTTGCGGGCATTTCTTCCATCGTTCTTCGGTACATAATAATGGCTCTTTCCGCACCCATACGTTTTGCGGTTCTTACAGAATCCATTGCCGTATTTCCACCTCCTATAATTACCACATTTTTGCCGGTATGAACTGGCGTGTCGAAATTCTTATCAGATGCTCCCATTAAATTAACGCGGGTTAAAAATTCGTTGGCACTTTGAATACCGCTATAATTTTCGCCGGGAATGTTCATGAAATTCGGTAATCCGGCACCACTTGCAATAAAAAAGGCAACATATCCCTCTTCTTTTAAATCTGCGATAGAAGCCGTTTTTCCCACAATAAAATTGGTTACGAATTTTACACCCATATTTTTGATGGTGTTAATTTCATAATCAACAATGGATTTTGGCAACCTAAATTCGGGAATTCCATATTTTAAAACACCGCCTAAATCGTGTAAAGCTTCAAAAACGGTTACATCATAGCCAAACTTTGCCAATTCACCGGCAACT
>PHDE01000024.1:3189-31675 GCA_002842505.1 Bacteroidetes bacterium HGW-Bacteroidetes-3
CTATTACCGCCATTTTTATGCCGTTTGGTTCGGCCAAAGCCGGAATTGTAGCTGGTCCGTGTTCACGTGCGTAATCGGCCACAAATCTTTCAAGATAGCCAATTGCAGCACCTTCTTTACTTAGTTTTTTAACATAAAAGCACTGAGCTTCGCATTGTATTTCCTGTGGGCAAACTCGACCACAAATTGCCGGTAAGGAGTTATTTTCTTTAAGAACTTCAGCTGCACCAAGCACGTCGCCCGCTTCCAAAAATTTTATAAACTTTGGAATGTTGGTGCCAACGGGGCAGCCAACAATACAAGTTGGAACAGCACAATCAAGGCAACGGTGAGATTCTGCTATGGCCATTTCTAAAGTTATGCCTTTATTGACTTCTAGATTGCTTTTATTCCTCACATTAGGATCTGCTTCAGGCATGCGAACCCGATCAATAACAGTCCGGTCTTTCGCTTTTATTTCTTTGCGTAACTTATCGCGCCACTCTGTTTTGCGTTCGGCTTTATAATATTCTTCGTTTAGCTCTTCTTCCATTTTACGAATATTTTATAGGGTATAAATTTTTCAGTTAGTTTAGTGATGCAGTTTCGCAAGATTTTATGTACTCCTCATAGTTTTCTGATTCTTTATCTTTATAGGCGCCTAACCTGCTTAACATTTCATCAAAATTAACTTTATGGGCGTCAAATTCTGGTCCGTCAACACATACAAATTCCGTTTTTCCGCCTACAGAAACCCTGCAAGCACCACACATTCCGGTGCCATCAACCATAATGGTATTTAAACTTGCCATAGTGGGAATGTCATATTTTTTTGTGGTTAAAGCGGCGAATTTCATCATAATGGCCGGACCAATAACAATGGCCTGGTTTACTTTTTCCCTTAGAATAACTTCTTCCATTCCTTGGGTCACCAAACCTTTTGTGCCTTTTGAGCCATCATCGGTCATTACAATAAGTTCGTCTGAGTATTCACTCATTTCATTTTCAAGAATCACCAGGTCTTTATTTCTGGCTGCAATAATGGTAATCACCCTGTTGCCAGCCAATTTCATCGCCTGCACAATTGGAAAAAGAGGGGCGACACCAACGCCGCCACCTGCGCATAAAACAGTTCCCACATTGGTAATATGGGTCGCTTTTCCAAGCGGTCCCACCACATCTAATATGAAATCACCAGCATTCATAGCGCAAAGTTTATGTGATGAAACACCAACTCTTTGCACAATTAAGGAAATTGTGCCTTTTTCAACATCGGCATCTGAAATTGTTAGCGGAATTCTTTCGCCATTTTTATCGATTCTTAAGATGATAAAATGTCCTGCTCTTCTGCTTTTGGCAATATAAGGGGCTTCAATAACCAGTTTTGCCACATTTTCTGAAAGAAATTTCTTTTCGAGAATTTTAAACATATTCTAATCTAAAATTGTTAAACTTTTTAAGAAGAAATAGGGCAAACTTTGGAAATAAGTTTCAACGCCATTTCGAATGCAAATTTATTAAAAATAATTGAAACAAATCGCTTTAATTACACATTATATTATGGTATTATCAGTAAAAATGACTTTTAGGTATTGATATTATTATGATATTTATCATATAATGCGTAATTAATAATGGGATATCGGTTCTAAATCGAAACCTGAAAATAATTTAAACGAAAAAAAAAATAAAAAAACCGTAAAAACTAAATGTTAGCTTTTACGGTTTTTTTCTATAATGAAAAATAGTTTAGTTGGATTTCATTATTCCCATTTCAAATCGTCGATATAATAAATGTCGGCTGCAGTTCCGTCATTTTGGTTTCCATTGAAAAACAATACTATTTTCTTATGGTTTGCGGCAGCTTGGTCGCTAAAATCGAAGGTGTATTCTGTCCAGGCATTTGCGGTGGTAATGGCTCCCCAAACTTCTTTGGGCCCTGAAGTTCCCCCTTCTAATTTAGCCAATAAAGGCACCGCTTTTGAAGACCAAATTTTGATTTTCAACTTATTTTTTGTTGATAAATTAATTACGGCACCAAGGTCAAATACCAAGGCGTCCCAAGGCTCTGTGCCGTTATCGGTAACTTTTAAAACAGCATCGCTTGTATTAATGCCTGCTTTTGTTGGGTTGGCTATAATTTCAAAAGGAATGCAGCATACTGGCTCATAATTTTGTTGACATTCAAAATTATTCACAATGCTTAAATCAGGAATCACGCCAGCACAAGGATCAAATTCAGCAAACCTGATATCATCAATATAATAGACATCTGTTGCGGTTCCGTCATTTTGGTTTCCATTGAAAAAGAACACCACTTTATTATGGTTTGCACTTGCCTGGTCACTGAAATCAAAGACATATTCTGCCCATTCGCCAACCACGGTAATTGCTCCCCAAACTTCCTTTCCTGGAGAAGTTCCTCCTTCAAGTTTAGCCAATAATGGTACTGCTCTTGAAGCTAATATTTTAATTCTTAAATAGTTGGTGGTTGTTAAATCAATTGGACCGCCAAAATCAAAAATCAAAGCATCCCAAGGTTCTGTGCCATTATCTGTAACTTTAAGTACTGAGTCACTGATATTAGCGCCACTAGGATCAGGATTTTCTTCAATTGAAGTGACTAGAAAACCTGGAATGGTTGAATTTTGCTGACAATTAAAATCATTTATAATGCTAGGATCTTTAATAACACCATTACAAGGATCAGAAACTTCGGCAAATTTTAGGTCGTCCATAAAATAAACTTGCGTGCCATCGGTATCAACTCCTGCGTTAAAAAACAAGACTAATTTTTGATGGTTTTCATTGGCCTGGCTGCTAAAATCGAAAGAATATTCTTTCCATTCGCCAGTGGTTGTAATATTGGCATCCACTTCAATTCCGCCTGAAGTGCCACCTTCCAATTTGGCTTTTAAAACACCTGCAACTGGCGCAAGCACTTTAATTTTGAACACATTGTGCGTGGTTAAGTTTATTGGCGCACCAAAATCAACAATTACAGCATCCCATGCACCGGTTTCATCAACATATTTTCCGGCAAATTTGCTGCCGTTTATGGCATTTTTGTTAGGGGTGGCAATAAGTTCCACTTCAGGAATATCCTGATTTTTTTGACAATCAAAATCATTAATAATAGTTAAGTTTTCTTCCACGCCAACACAAGGATCTGTTGAAGTATCCCACCTTAAATCATCAATATAATAAATATCAGAACCACTAACATCAACTCCCGCATTGAAAAACAATACCAGTTTTTGATGATTTTGATTAAACTGATTGCTGAAATCAAATGAATATTCCACCCAATTTGCAGTATTTGAAATGGTTGCATCTACTTCAATACCGCCAGAAGTTCCACCTTCCAGTTTTGCTTTTAAAGTTCCTGCAACAGTTGTTTTTACCTTAATTTTAAAAGTATTTTTTGAAGAAAGGTTTATTGGAGCGCCAAAATCTATGATTAAAGCATCCCAAGCTCCGGTTGGATCAGTATATTTTCCAACAAACCGACTCGTATTGGCTCCTGATTCATCCGGATTCAAGACAGCTTCTACCTCTGGAAGCAATAGATTATCCTGACACTCAAAATCATTGATTATGGAAGGATCTGCTGTTTCTGGAGTTTCACAAGGAATAGATTCAATTAATGGAAAAAAAGTGTTTTCATCGCATGATGCCATACTTATTATCAACAGCATAACAAGTAATAAATTGGTTGGTTTAAATTTAAAAGTTCTCATAAAATTCGGTTTTTGTTATCGTTAAAACTGCTATTTTGAATTTGATTCAATTAATTAATAATTTTTTATTTAAGCGTAAAATTTGTTTCAAGTAATGCGGAACTATTGGTTCCCACAAAAAGTTTAAATTCTCCGGCTTCGGCTTTAAAACTCATGTCTTTTGTGTAAAAAGCAAGGTCGTCAGAAGTTAAGGTGAAGGTTACTTTTTTGGATTCGTTAGGTTTCAGCTTAATTTTTGAAAAGCGTTTAAGTTCTTTTAAAGGCAGCGTAACACTCGCCACCAGATCCCTCATATAAAGTTGCACAACTTCTTCACCCTCAACAGCGCCGGTGTTTGTAACAGTTACGCTAATGTTTATCGTTTCTTTAAGGGCATACGTTTTTTTATCAACTGAAAAATCGGTGTATTTAAAAGTGGTATAACTTAAGCCATAGCCAAAAGGATAAAGCGGCGAATTGGCAACATCAAGGTATCTTGAGCGGTATCTTTGTTCAGGGCCATTTAGTTCGTAAGGTCTTCCCGTATTTTTCACATTGTAATAAATAGGAATCTGGCCAACATTCCTTGGGAAAGTCATCGTTAATTTTCCTGAAGGATTGGCGTCTCCAAAAATCAAATCGGCAATGGCATAACCGCCCATTGTTCCAGGAAACCAGGTTTCTAAAATAGCATCCATATTTTCATTTTCCCATTCCAACGTTAAAGGTCTTCCGTTCATTAAAACCAGCACCATTGGTTTACCCAATTTTTTGATGGCTTTCAATAATTCTTTTTGATTTCCGGGTAAATCAAGATTTGTTCTGCTCGCGGCTTCACCCGACATTCCTTCTGATTCTCCCATAACCATCACCACAACATCCGCTTTTTTTGCGATGTTTATTGCATTTTGAAAATCGGACGTGTTTTCGGCATTTATTTCACATCCCGGCGTAAAAAATAAGTTGGCCTGATTTGTAATTTTTTCTTTGAAACCCTCCAAAACAGTGACCGGTTTTGTATAGCGGTCGCCGGCTGCAGTCCAAGAGCCAATAATATTGTATTTGTCATTGGCCAAAGGGCCGATTAACGCAACTTTTTTATCTTTGGAAATAGGAAGCGTTTGGTTGTTGTTTTTTAATAATACGGCCGATTTTCGCGCCATATCTCTTGCTGCCTCCAAATGTTCGGGAGTCATTAACAATTCTTTTTCCCTGGTTTCATCACAGTATCTGTAAGGGTCTATAAATAGGCCCAATTTGTATTTTAAGGCCAAAATTCTTCTTACTGAAGTAGTCACTTGTTTTTCGGTGACTTTTCCGTCGGCAATAAGTTCTTTTAAAAAATCCATATAAGCGCCGCTTTGCATATCCATATCCACACCGGCATTTATGGCGATATCTGCGGCGTCTTTGTTGTCTTTCGCTACGCCGTGCGGCACCAATTCATTGATGGAAGTATAGTCAGTGACCACAAATCCTTCAAAACCCCATTCAGTTCTTAAAATATCAGTCAGCAAGTATTTATTTCCGCTGGCAGGAACGCCATTTACGTCGTTAAAGGCTGTCATAAAAGTGGCGACGCCAGCATCAACAGTTGCTTTAAACGGCGGTAAATAAGTGGTTCTTAATTCTCTTTCAGACATGTCCACCGTATTGTAATCCCTTCCGGCAATAGGCGCCCCGTAAGCGGCATAATGTTTTGCACATGCCAAAATAGTATTGGTTTCAAATAAATTGTCTCCTTGGAATCCTTTAACCCTTGCTTTGGCAATTTCAGTACCCAAATAAACATCTTCTCCGGCTCCTTCTGATGCCCTTCCCCAACGAGGATCTCTTGAAATATCGACCATTGGGGCAAACGTCCAATGAATGCCTTCTGCGGAAGCCTCCGTAGCCGCAATTCTTGCACTGTTTTCAATAGCTTTTAGATCCCAGCTTGCCGATTCGCCCAAAGAAATTGGGAAAATGGTGCGATGCCCATGAATCACGTCATACCCAAATAAAAGCGGAATTCCCAGTCGTGTATTCTCTACCGCAAGTTGCTGTAATTCTTTGGTAAATTTCACCGAGTATGCATTAAAAATATTGCCTACTTTGCCCTCTTTGATTAATTTTTTATAATTTTCATTGATGGTTGGCCCCGTTTTTTCCCAATCGGTGGACATTAGCGTCAACTGGCCAATTTTTTCTTCAAGGGTCATAATATTGATCAAACTGTCCAAAAAAGATTCCATTTTAGCATCAGATCTCGTTTCAGAGGTGCTGCTTAAATCTGTTTTGGCAACGGTGGTCTTTTCTGTACAGCTTGAAAAGCCAAACAAGATGATGAAAAAGGGAATAATAAATTGTTTAATTTTCATTTTATTTTAAATTTATTAGCTGAAATAATTTGATCAAAAACGATCATTTTAGCATCAGTATTTTTTTATCACAAGTAAATCGCGATTTATTAATTTAACTGCGGACTTGTAAATTCCAGTTTTTTTAATCCTGTCTGCACTTCAGGGCTCGACATAAATAAATCCCAAAGCAATCCGGTTCGGTGATTTTCAATCATAATGATAATCGGGCCTTGGTCAATAGCCAAATAATTGGTGGCATACCAATTTTCCGTTTGGTTAAAAGCATCAAAAAATCCATATTGACCCCATAATTTTCCGTCGAAATTGTAATAAAAACTTCGGAGTGCTTGCATTGAAAATTCCGGTGTATAAGGAAATGATGACAATGCCGCAGTTGGGGAAATAACCCCCAAATCGTTTGTTGGGCTGTGTGCCGAATAACCATTTTTGTTGTCACTTGCCGTCAGCCCCCAGCTTCCTGCGCCATAGCCAAGAAATTGCTTCGGATTTTTAATACAATATTCTCTATTTATAAGGGTGTGATTTACATTTTGATCCCAATAATTCGCATATTTATCCGATAAATTTCTTGGATCCAATCCCAAAAAGGAATAATGGGCAAAAAATAAAGGGCCACCCAATTCAGGGCCTAGTTTCAGTTTCCATTTTTGAAAATATACATTTCCGTTTGTAAAATCATTGCCAGTTGCCCAACCATTGTCATAAACCGATTTGTTAATGCTGTGGTTTGTTGAGGAAGCCGCCAACACATAAGTAATAAGCGCTTCATTATAGCCTTTAATTTCATGGTTTATGGCCCAGCCAAAATTTGGAGACCAATGCCAAGTCAACACCTCCTTGTTATTGGTGTACCAGTCCCACTCCACTTCATTCCACAATTGGTTAATTTTGGTGCGGAGGGCATTTTCCTGTGCATTGTCTTTATTAAAATATTGACGCACTGTTAATAAACCTTGAATCATAAAGGAGGTTTCAACAATATCGCCACCGTCGTCCGTAGAGAAAAAAGGCCTAACTTTTCCCGTATTTCCGTAATACCAATGTGGAAAAGCGCCGTGAAAACGATCGGCATTCAACAAAAAATTCGTTATTTTAAGCAAGCGTTCTAGAGCCTGATCTCTTGTAATATAGTTTCTCTCAACACCCACAACAATGGCCATAACACCAAAACCGCTTCCGCCAGTGGTTACAATATTGGAAGCTTCGCCTCCGTAAGCTTCTAAATTTGATCGTTCTAAAGCCATGCCACTTACAGGATGCGCAAAATCCCAGAAATACTTGAAGGTGTTTTTTTGCACCAAATCCAACAACTCATTATCCGTAAGTTGTTGAGGCAATGGATCAGGCGACGGATTTGTGTTGTTATTTTCACCTCCAGAACATGATTGTAAAGAGGTATAAAACAAACAAAAAGCCATTAAAGTAACTATGCGGGATATATGTTTCATAATTTATTAAAGTCAATAAAAGGAATGAACCTTTTTAAAATCAAATTTTTAAAACCAAAAGACTTTTTGCTGAAAATTTGAAAGTCAGCATAAATTATTCTTCTTACAAGTGCGCAAAAAGTCTTTTGATTATTTTTTAGTATCCTGGATTTTGTGTCAACAAGCCTCCGCTTAAATCAATTTGGGTTTGCGGAATTGGGAATAATTCGTGTTTCCCGTCAACAAAGTTTTTGCCGTGGGCCCTAAGCACAACGCCGGCTCTTCCTTGTCGCACCAAATCAAAATAACGGTCGTGTTCAAAAGCAAGTTCTACCCTGCGCTCTTTCCAAACAGCTGCCTTATCCACAACTGGTGCATTTCCCAAGCCAGCTCTATTTCTAACTCTATTTAACGGCGTTGCGGCATCACCACCAACTTCTATCGCTGCTTCAGCATTCATTAAAAGCACCTCAGCAAATCTTAAAATGCGAATATTTTTGTTTGAATCCCAGTCGTTTCCATTAAAAGTTTCGGCAGTTTTGCTCACATAAGCTTTTTGGTTGTACATAGGGTTTGAGACTGTATTTGGAACCAAAAGTCCGTCCCACAAGGTTTCTCCCCTAAAAATAATGGTAGCATCTCTTCGGGCATCATTTGGTTCATAAGCATCCGCTAAATCTTGGGTTGGTGTATTGAAACCCCAGCCCCAGCCACCTGCGCCACGGGCTCCCTGGGTCACAAAATAACCTTCAACGCCTTTGTTTGGCGTTTCGCCCCTTGCCTGAATTTCAAAAATAGACTCTATGTTATTTTCACCACTTTCTTTCCAGATGTCCTCATAATTGGTAGTTAAATCATAACCTAAACCCATTACTTGGGTGGTTAAATCCTTTACTTTTTGCCAACGATCCGGATCTTCCAAATTATACATATTTACTTTAGCCAACAAAGCTAAAGCAGCACCTTTGGTAGCTCGTCCAAGATCTGCACTGCCGTATTGCGTTGGCAAGTCGGCTGCGGCTTCCGTTAAGTCGGCAATTACAAATTCATAAATTTCCTTTCTGGTAACTCTAATGTTTGCCGCATTGATATCTTCCTGATTTTGAATATCCGGCACGTTTTTAATTAACGGAACGCCACCAAACATTTGGCCCAATCTAAAATAAAACATCGCCCTTAAAAATTTGCTTTCTCCAATCAATCTTTTTTTAAGCGTTTCGTCAATCGCTAAATCAGGCAGAAATTTAAGGGCTTGGTTTGCTCTTGCAATTCCTTGGTAATTTGCTTCCCAAACTTCATTAAAAGATAAGGAAGTAGTTGTAAAAGTAAGTGCGTCCATCAGGTCTTTATCACCACCGGTATCGCCAGGGTCGCTGCCTTTGTCGGCATCATCGGAAGTCATGCTGCTAACGCCATTCCAGGCAAAGGAGCTCTCATTCCAATTCAAAAATTTATTGTAAACCGCGTTCACCAATTCGGTTGCTGCAGTTGGGTTTGATAAAGCCTGTTCGGTAGTTTCCTTTGACGGGTTTACGTCAAGAAAATCATTGTCATTACAAGATAAGAAAGCTAAAAGCATCAAACTCATAAGTACTATATTTTTATTTTTTTTCATAATGCCCGAAGTTTAAAAATTAATGTTAATGCCAAATAAATAAGAGGAAACCGAAGGATAAGCATTTAGCTCAATTCCCGCATCGCGTAATGGATGTCCATCTCCAGGTAATTCAGGCGTAAAACCTGAAAAACTTTTGATGATAAAAGGATTTTGCGCCAAAGCATAGATTCTTAATTTTTGAATTCCGTCTATTATTTTTGGAAATGTATAGCCTACAGAAATATTATTTACCCTAAAAAAATCACCGTCCTCTAAAAAGTAAGTTGAAGAAAGCGGAACCTCATTGGAAGGTGCGGGATTTTGATTTTGGGTATTAGTCGCGGAAAAAATATTGTTGGCAACATTTTGCTCAATGTTTTCACCGCCAAAACGTTGCGCTTTTTTACCGTTATAAACTTTACTTCCTGCGTTTCCATAACCATCTGCATTAAAATCCCAATTCGCATAAGTGAAGCCAATATTTATTCCGTAAAAAATATCAGGTTGGGGAGAGCCAAAAAACTGGCGGTCACTGTTATCTATAACATTATCATTATTAACATCCTTGTAAATAAATTTACCGCGTTCATCTGTACCTATAACTTCAAGAAGATAAAAACTGCCAATAGGCTGTCCTTCTCTCAATAGTTTAGTTACTTGTCCATTGTCAATAGCTCCTCCTTCTACTTCCCTTACTAGTGGATTGGTTATTTTTTCCAATTCATTTTGGTTTGTGGTTAAATTACCGCCAATGCTGTAATTGAATTTATCTGAAATTTTGTCATTCCAATTTAGCGTGAATTCAAATCCTTTATTTCTTATTTTTCCTGCGTGGGTAGCTGTTGCATTCTCTGAGCCAAAAGTATTGGACAAATCAATTGACAGTATCGCATTTCTGTTTAAACGATTGTAGTAATCTATTTCTCCTGAAAGACGGTTGTCAAAGAAACCAAATTCAATCCCAAAATCAATTTCTTTGGTTACTTCCCAGCTCACATTATCATCAATGATGGTAGTGATGGTTGAGCCTGGTACTATATGCTGGTCCGGGCCCAACACGTAATCAAGGCCTGAATTAAATGTTATGGTATTAAAAGGAATATTTTGGTTACCCAATTCACCCCAGCTTGCCCTTAATTTTAAATTATCCAAAAATTCAACATTTTCCAAAAAGCTTTCTTTTGAAATAACCCAACCCAACCCAACAGAAGGAAAATTACCCCAATTTTTAGCCTTATTTGCAAATACGCTTGAACCGTCTCTTCTGATGGTGGCAGTTACCAAATATTTATGGTTAAAATCGTAACTCATTCTCGCAAAATAAGACCGTAATGTTTTTAGATCAGAAAGTTCACTTCTTGCAATATCAGTCCCGGCTTCGCCATTGTTTAGTGAAAACAAATCCGAATTGTTGGGGACATTATTCCTAACACCCTCTATAAAATCATTTTGTTCTTCTTCGGTAGTTGTACCTATCACAACTTTAAAATTATGATTTTCCCCAAAAGTGTCATCATAAGTTACAAAAGCATCATATACCCAATGGTAAAAATCACTTTTCTTTACCGTTAAGGTATTTAAGTTTGTTGAACCAAAATCTGAATTTTCATCAGGATGATTGGCATTAAATGCTTCAAGATTATTGACGAAGTTATAGGATTTTCCATAACCGCTTTCGATCCCAAAACTGGTGTTGAATTTTAATTTGTCCATAATTTTATATTCAGCGGTAAAATTCCCCTGAATAACTAAATTTTTAATAAGCTCGTTACTTAACTCCAATTGTGAAACCGGATTTCCTACATTGTTAAATTGCGCCCCAGAATCGTCAAATGGAACACCATATTTTCCAATAAAAGCACCATCTTCATAACGAACAGGCACCAAAGGCGATTGTTTATAAGCGTTTGTAAACGCGCTGAAAGGTTTGGGTGTTGAGCGATTTAACGACAGTGAAATATTATGTCCAAATTTTAATTTAGAAGAAATATTATAATCAACCTTGTTCCTTAAATTCAGCCTTCTGTAATCGTTGCCAATTAAAATTCCTTCTTCATCATAATAATTTGCGCTAAAAAAGGCTGTTGTTTTTTCATTTCCGCCACTTATGGAAATGTTATGGTTTGTTACTTTACCGGTTCTGGTAATCTCATCAAACCAATCCGTATTATATTGTGGATTTGCAGAAAAACGATTGTAGCCAAAAGCAATATTGGAAAAGTTTGCAAATGATGCCGCATCGGCCATATTTACTTTGCTAAGTTCTGTTTTTACTCCATAATAAGAAGAAACATCCACTTTCATTTTACCTTCTTTTCCCGATTTTGTGGTCACCATAATAACGCCATTTGCACCTCTGCTTCCATAAATAGCCAAGGAAGAAGCGTCTTTTAAAATATCCATGGAAAGAATATCATTACTGTTAATATTGTCGATTCTTTCTGTGATGATGCCGTCCACAACATAAATAGGATTTCTTCCTCCCATTACAGTGCCAGTTCCCCTAATACGCACTATCGGAGAACTTCCCGGTGCGCCTGAGCTTATAATTTGAACACCTGAAGCCTTGCCTTGCAAAGATTGCGCAGCGGTTAAAGCAGGTTGCTTTAAAAGATCTTCAGATTTTATGCTGGTTATAGATCCTGTTAAATCTCTTTTTTGAACAGTTCCATATCCTATAACAACAACTTCCTCTAAACTTTCTGCGCTGTCCTCAAGCGCAACATTAATAATGTTAGCCGTTCCTACCACAATTTCTTTGGGTTTCATGCCAATATAGCTAAATACCAATATGTCATTTTGATTGGCGGCAATACTGAAATTTCCGTCAAAATCAGTTACAACTCCTTTAGCGGTATTTTTTATTAATACATTTACCGAAGGAATAGGCACTCCATCTGATGAAGTAACTTTACCCGAAACAGTTCTTTCCTGTGCAAAAATTAAGAAAGGAATGAATAATAAGGCGTAAATTATTTTTGTTTTCATTTAAAATTAATTTAATGTTAAGTAATTGTTAAAGTTAAATGGTTTATGGCTTTTTCAATGTAATGGTTATACACTTTAGTTACGCCACAATAATTTAAAGGGTGTTTTTTCTGAAAGACGTATTACTAAGCAGTTTATTTTATTCTCAAACAGCATTGTAAATATTATAAATGAAGTAGTAATGACGTAGTTTTATTTGACTAAAACGACAAGAAAATGCAGTGATATTAATTAAAATTTTGCAAAAATCCCCGAAGGCTGCCTTCTTTTGCGATGCCGAGTTTTATTTTTAACCGATATCGGTTGGTTTCAACGCCTCTAATGGAGATGTTAAGTAACGGCGCAATTTCTTTGCTGCTCATATTCATTCTTAAATAGGCGCAAATTTTTAAATCCTTGTGGGTCAAACTTGGAAAACTGGCTTTTAACTGATTGAAAAATTCTTCGTGGACTTGGTTGAAATTGTATTCAAAAAGCTCCCAGCCATCTTCATGTTCAATAGAATTGTCTATTTGCTTTATTAATTTTTTAAAAGAAAACTGATTGTTAAAATTGGTTTTATTGGAAAGCAATTCATCTTTTAAATGAAGTAAAGTTTCATTTTTTTTAACCAAAGAAATAGCGGTATTCGCCAATTGTTTGCTTTTAAGTTTTATTTCATTTTTAAGGGAATCATTTTTAAGCCGAATAATTTCCTTTTCATTTTCCTTTTTTCGCTCCTCCAATATTTTATTTTGTGTTTCTTCGAACATTATTTGAAGCAATTTTTGTTCTTTTTTAATCTTTCTTTTATGGAAATAATAGATAATAATGGAAATAATAAGCAGAATAAATGCGTAAACAATAAACCCGGCGGTGTTTTTATACCAAGGCGACAAAACGGTAAATTCCAAAGTTAAAATGGGTGATTTATCTTTGTTGTAGCCAAGGGTACGTATGGCTAAACTGTAAGTTCCGTCCGTTAGATTTGAAAATTCCAATACGCCATTTTTGGACTCGGTCCAGGGCGGATTTAAATGCAAGCTCGAAAGTTTGTACTCAAAACTATGGTCTTTAGAAAAAGGGGAATTTACGGTTATGGCAATGGCATTGTTACGAAACGGAAGTGAAATATTGTTGGTGTCAAGCGCAATAGGTTGGTTGTTTATGGTTATTTTAGAAAGCGTTGGTTTTTCCAAAGATTCTTTAGCTGTAAATTTAGCAGCATCAATAAACATAAACCCATCGTATAAATTGAGCGCAAAAGTTGAATCGTTAATTTTTGAAATGTTCTCATAACCGGTTATAAGCCTTTTTTTGAAATACTTATCAGGAATCAAAATATTTAGGGATTCATTTGACAAGGAACTAAAAGACAAGGAATTTTCTGTTTTATAAGCCATTTCAGTATTGTTTTCTTCAGAAATGATATAACCTCTTTTGGTTATTTTTTCATTTAATAAATTATAGGGAACAATACTGTCTATTAGGGTTTCATACTTTTGCCAGCCTTTTAGGGTGTGAAAAGCAATGGTGTTTTTGAGTTTATAAATCCGCACAAAATAATCTGACCAAAGTCCTTTTTTTTTATAATCGACAATTTCGATGATGTTTTCATAATTTTCATCAAACTTAACACGGTATAAACCCTTGTTAGCGTGTGCAATCCAGGCAGTATGTTCATCTTCAAAAACCAAAAATCTTACCGGTATTGTTGTTTTTCCTAAGTGTTTAACTTGCCACTCGCCATTTATTTTTTTAAAGCTCACCAACCCGGCGTAGGTTCCTTGCACATAAGTATTTTTTTGTTCGGGAACTTTATTGATTACCCATCCGCCGGTAAAGTTCGAAATAAGTTTTAAGGTATTGTTTTTAACCAAATAAGTGCCATTGTTATGTCCGCAAAACAAGTCACCGTCTATTTCTTTTAAGTCCCAAACCTGTCCTTGGGAACCTTCTATAAATTGTAATTTATTTAAAGTGTCAATAAAATACAGGCCCGTATTGCTTCCAATATATATAGTGTTTTCAAACTTAATAATGTCATAAACGGCACCAAGTATTCCTGAAATATCGTTAAAAAAATAATTGGGCGTATTCAAGTCAACAAAAGCAATTCCGTTGTCCAAGCCCAACCAAAGTTCATTATTTTTAGTTACATATTGGCCCAAAACAGTATTGTTTATAAGTCCTGTTTCTTTGTTGATGTTAAAAAGGATTTTTCCTGAATTATCCGTGATATAAATCCCATTTTTGATGGTTCCAAATAGCATATTGCCATTTGGCAATTGTGTAAATTTATTGAGTTGGTGTTTTTTAATGACAGAATTTATGGGAGTTTCCCAAGAAGTAATTTCATTATTTTCCAACAAAAAAGAACCGCTAAGGGCAGTATTAACCAAAAATTGATGGTCGTTTTTTGCTGTTACTGAAATAATCTTGGCATCAATTAGTTTGTCGGAATTAAAAAATGGCTTTAATTCATTATTTTCCAACACAAAAATCCCTTTGTCTAAAGTTGAAACATATAATTTGTCATTCACAACATCGCAAGACATAAGTGTAGAAGACAAATTGTAGGAAGTAATTTTCCCTTCCGCATAAATATGGATATTTAAAAAGGACCGAAAAACAACCGCATCGCCAAATAATACTATTTGCCAGTACTCTTCATCTTTGGAAACCTCTATTTTTTTAGGGGAATTAACAAGTGAACTGTAAACTAAAGCGCCTTTGTTATTTCTTGAAAAATAGCCAAACTCTTCATAAGAGCCCACAAATATTTTATTTTCATAAACCAATAAAGAGCGAATGGTGGTTTTATTGGGCATTTCCCAAACGCTCCAGTTTAAACCGTCAAATTCTAGCAATCCATTGTTGTTCGCCGCAAATAATTTTCCGTCCGCAGCTTTGGCAATATCCCAATTTTGATTGCCGGCTCCATATTCATTGAGCGTGTAATTATTTAAATAATGGGAATATTGCGCATTTGTGAGTTGAGATACAAAAATCGCAAGCAGCAAAAAATAAGCGTATTTTATGTTTTTAGGAATCTGCATAAATAATTTAAAAACCCATTATATTATGAAAAACAAATCTATGTAATTATGGCAGATAATAAAAGTAACCGCCTAAAATAGCATAAATTGAAACTTTAGGCAATTTAAGCATTGATTGGTTACAATTTTTAAAATAAAAAAGTGTTTTGCTAAATTCTAAAACAACCGTTAGCAAAAAAAATATTTTGATTTTACCGGCCTTTTTGGTGGCGTTTCCCTGCGGGTCAGGCTTTCGTTGCAATCTTTTTTTCGCTAAAAACCTCAAAAAAGGATTTCCGCTTCAAACCTTAACGCGGATGGAATTACGATTGATAATTTCCAAAACTCAAAGTTCACCAAGCGTTTCTTTACTTCGTTTCTACATTTTTGAGAATGGAACAGAGTGGAATGAAGCAATCTGTAACTAGTTTAGTACAATATAAATTAAGGGTTGTTTGCTTCGCTTTTGCATTCTTCCCAGCAGAAAAGCTTACAACGAGGTTTTAATGGGTTTTTGAGCAGTAATTTGTTAGACTTAATTCAAGGAAACTAAAGAGATGTCGCCATCAATTGTTAAAGCGTTTAAAGACTGGTTGCTGATGGTTTCGCTGTTTGAAACAACTGTCACATTCTCAATTTCCACAGTTTTATACCCAATAAATTGATAAACCAAGGTGTATTTTCCAGGTTTTAGGTTGATGGAAAAAGAGCCGTCGATATTTGTAGTGGCTTCAACATCCGTATTTTTTACTGAAATTGTTGCGAATGCCAATGGTTCATTATTTTCTTCATTATCTAACACAAATCCTTCAATTTTTCCATTTTTTGATGATTCCCCAAAGAAAGAACCTACTACAAAAGATTGGCTGTAAAAAAATGTGCTCGAAAAAATTAAAATTGATGTTATCAATAATCGCATTGCGTTCTTATTTATTTTATGAAACACAAAATAAGCCGACCAATGTTAATTAATGGTTAATTATGCTTTACTGTTTTATAAACTAAATGTTAAGTTTGCCAAATAAAAGCCATTAAAAAAATATAAATTATTGAGTATCTTGCGCTAAAAATTTACAATAAATATGAATTGGAGCCAATTATTGTCGCTCAAAAGATTTGGCGACACAAAAATACGACCACGTAAAGACCAAGATGAAACCCGTTTGGGTTTTGAAGTGGATTATGACCGAATTGTTTTTTCCGATTCCTTCAGAAGTTTGCAGGATAAAACTCAGGTGGTACCGCTTTCAAAAACAGATTTTGTGCACACGCGTTTAACCCACAGCTTGGAAGTGAGCGTTGTTGCGCGTTCTTTAGGCAGAAGAGTTGGTGAACAAGTGCTTAAAAATCACCCGGAATTGGTGGAGCAGGGTTATACGATGAACGATTTTGGCGCCATTGTAGCCACGGCAGCATTGGCACATGATATTGGAAATCCGCCGTTTGGCCACAGTGGCGAAAAAGCCATCGGTGAATATTTTAAACATGGAAACGGACAGAAATATGAAAAACTGCTTACCAAAAAACAATGGCAAGATTTTGTGGATTTTGAAGGAAATGCAAACGGTTTCAGAATTTTAACCGAAAGCAAAGCTGGAATGGAAGGCGGTTTGCGCTTGTCCTACGCCACATTGGGTACTTTCATAAAATATCCGAAAGAGTCTTTGCCAAAAAAACCAACAGCCCATGTTTCCGATAAAAAATATGGAATATTCCAATCGGAAGTTTCATGTTTTTCAGCTATTGCCCAAGAGTTGGGACTGGTTTCGGAAGGTAATAATGCAGTTTACCACAGGCATCCTTTGGCCTATTTGGTTGAAGCCGCCGACGATATTTGCTATACCATCATCGACTTTGAAGACGGCATAAACTTAGGATTAATTGAGGAAGATTTCGCGCTCGAATATTTGATAAAACTGGTAAAAAACACTATTGACACCAAAAAATACTATCAACTGCAATTCAAAAAAGACCGTTTAAGTTACCTCCGCGCTTTGGCCATCGGAAATCTGATTAATGAGGCCGCAGCGGTTTTTTTAAAACAAGAAGAAACAATTTTAAAAGGCGAATTTCAACATTCCTTATTGGATAAATGTATTTATGAAGCGCAAATAAACGATATCATAAAAATAAGCGTCGAAAAAATTTACAAAAGCCGGGAAGTCATTGAAAAAGAATTGGTTGGCTATAACGTAATTGCCACTTTATTGGATGTTTTTGTTTCGGCAAGCAACAGAAAACACGAAAATTCATTGACAAATTACAATAAATTAATTTTGAACTTATTGCCGGAAAGCCTTCAAGAGCCAAAAGAAGATCTTTATTTAAGAATTCTGTCCATTTGCGGTTATGTGGCAAGTTTAACCGATGGTTATGCGCTGGAATTGTACAAAAAGTTAAATGGTTGAGAAATTTGATCATGAAGGAGTACCTGGAGTTTGGAGTGCCTAAAATGCCTAAAGTTAAATGCCAAAGGTAGGAAATTTTATTTTCAGCTTAACAAACGCCTCAAGTCGATACATTTTCTTAGTTTTTCAAAAATGGCCAATTTTTAATATAATTGAAACTGTTTTACATTGTAAAAGTCCCATTTTTTAACGCTAAGTGCTGCAAGCTTTAGGCAATTTAAGGACTGATTAGGTAATAAATAGCTATAAACAACATTTAAATCTCAGCTATACTTCACTTTTCTGAGAACCCTCAACGCTTCTTTATATTTTACGTATCCGGTTTTGTCCTCCAAACTTTTTAGCGGCAACTCGGCATCTTTCAGCCTAAGAAAAGCATTCGGAATTTTATTTAAAACACCTATCAAATATTGGGTGGGAATTTCATGGACATCGGCCATTTCAATTTCTGTAAGCGGTAAATTCTTTTTAAGTTTCTCTAAAATGGCATTGCAATTGTTAAATACATGGTGCAATAATTTTTTATCAAACTGGGGCGGCTCAAATAACAATTCACTTGCAATATCATATTTTCCGTTTTCCTTAAAATGTATCACGGTTTTTTCGAGCGGATAATAATAGAACGATTTTTTCAGCCCTAAATAAACAAACTCCGTAATTCTGAAAGAATTGTTGTCAAATTCAATTTTAACATCATCCAAAGCGGAATAAAACAAACGAACTTGTTCATTAATCATCTCAATATCAACGCGCGAATAAAAAGTTGCGCCTTTTACCACCCTTTTTTCGCCGGCCCAGCATAACACAAACTGTTCGTTAAAAACTTTGTAGGTAGGATGAAAGGCTTTTTTATGCCTGTTCATAAAATCAAAAACGCCGTCTAAAGTCAGCTGTATATTATTACTGGCATTTTTCTCTATGGCTTCAACAATGGTTTTGTTGGATTCTGTGATTTCAAAGGAATCCAAAGTAAACAGTGTGGTGCTTCCTCTTCTGAAAAAAATGGTTCCATTAACATATTTCCAAATTGTTTTTTTAAGCGACGCAATTTTTTTTGTGGGATGAATGGTCACCAAACCCACCACTTTATACCTTGGCAAACTTGGAAACGCAATATTTTCATATTGAATTTTTGGCGGATTGTTAAAGTAAGAATTCATTAAATTTTGAATCTTGCTGTCGTCAAAAAAATCAACGCCTTCAATTTTGTTGAATTGGTCATCGACACCAATAACCACATAAGAATTGTTTTCCGGATTTGAATTTGACAAGGCGCAAACCAATTTCAAAAATTTCGCTTTTCCCTCCTTGTGTTCCAATGAAATTTTAAGCTTCTTGTCGTAAAAGCTATTTTCATCGTTGTGGGCCAACAAATTTTTTATTAAAAGTCGCTTGTTTATCATTTCATTTACCTCATTCCCTGTTCAAAATGGTGGCGCTTGCCTGTGCCGTTGGATACACAATTAAATCTTCAATATTAACATGATACGGTCTTGTGACCACAAAATAAATAATGTCGGCAATGTCCTCTGGCTGCAAAGCCTTAAATCCCTTATAAACATTTTTTGCCTTTTCTTTGTCTCCTTTGAACCGGACTTCAGAAAACTCCGTTTCCACAGCGCCAGGATGAATTGCGGAAACCCGAACACTGTGTTTGTTTAAATCGAGCCGCATCGCTTTATTTAACGCATTTACGGCGTATTTTGAAGCGCAATAAACATTTCCGTTCGGATACACTTCTTTCCCGGCAATGGAACCAATATTTACCACAAAACCATCATTTCGTTCCACCATTTGAGGCAATATTGCACGTGAAACATACAACAAACCTTTTACGTTGCTATCAATCATCGCATCCCAATCATCCATATTTCCTTCCTGAATGCTACTTAGTCCGTGTGCGTTTCCGGCATTGTTTATTAAAATATCAATTTTTTTAAAAGATGGAGGCAGTGACGCAACAGCCTCAAAAACTTCCTTTTTATTGCTTACGTCAAATTGCAATGTGGTCACTTCGGTTAAGTTACCCAACTCCTCTTTTAACTGTAATAACCTGTCATTGCGCCTTCCGCAAAGCACCAATCTAATGTTGTTTTTTGCGAAAAGTTGCGCGGTTGCTTTTCCTATTCCTGAAGTCGCTCCCGTAATAAATGCTGTTTTAGGATTCATTTGTGTTGTTTTTTTTCCGAATTATAAAGATACAAAAAAAAGCCGCCCTTATGAGGAGCGGCTTACATCAATTGGTTATAAAATAACCAACCAAAAATCAACTAACCAAACTTTATTTTAAATTTCTTCTAATTTCTGTTTCTCTATATACCTTAGTTCGTTTTCTGCCATCAATCCTTACAGTTTCTTTTAACGAACTTGGTTTTAAATATTGTATATAATTTCTTCCGGTAAACTCATAAGTTGTTCCAGAATTTATATGATACAAACTAATCTTTCCATCATTAATAACGGTGAGCTCAAACTTTTCATTGTCTGTGGAATCATAATCTAATGTTAAAATTTTTAGATTGTCATATCCTTGCACGTTTGCCACCGTATAGCCTCCTACATAATCCCAATAGATATTTGCAATAGTTGTGCCAACATTATCTTTGGAAGAATAAAATGTTGTTAAATTTTCTGGAGTGAACTGCAAAAAATTCTCATTGTCAAATTCATTTATGGCGCCGGCATCACTGGTATAAGTTTTTTCCCAAGCCTGATATTCCTGTAAAAAATACTCAATATTGTCATAAAAAATTTGGTCAAAATCAAAAGTGGATTTATGGTAGCCCACTAAATTATAGGTAACATCATTATATTTATTTCTTAATTTAATATTATTTACCGACAATTGAATGACTTCAAAATTGTAAAACCCGTCTAAATTGTGGTCAATTTTCAGAATTCCATTAATAGTGTCGTAGTAGCCAATTTGAATGCCGTAGCCATTTCCAACGGATCCAATTCCCACCAAATTGTTATTGGCATAAACTTTTCCGTTTATAAATGAAATGGTGAAAGCTTTAGACAAAAATGGAACGTCTCCAGTGCCGGTTGTTATGTTATAATCTATATACCATAAATCGTTCGCGGTAACAACTTCCTCAAGCGTGGCATAATAAGGTTCATCTACAATGGTGTTGTCAACAATACATGAAGTAAGCGACAATCCAATAAAAAAAGTTCCTAAAAGTAATTTTATGGTCTTCATAATCATTTGGGTTTTTCGGGTTGTTTTACTTAAATTTCAATTACTGTGCCAAAAAAAAATTAAGTACTTTTAACCCATTGAATTCAACTAAATAAAATGCCATGAATCGTAAAATTAAATGGGGAATTATTGGATTGGGTAAAATTGCCCAAAAATTTGTGAACGACCTTATTTTGGTTGAAACTGCGGAACTGGAAGCTGTTGCATCCAGAGATTTGGCCAAAGCCGAAGCATTTGCCGAAACAAACCATTCAAAAAAGTTTTATGGTACTTATGAAGCGTTATTGCAGGATAAATTGGTTGATATTGTTTATATCGCAACGCCCCACAACAGCCATGAACGAATTGCTGTTTTGGCGTTGAAGCACCAAAAAGCGGTGTTGTGCGAAAAGCCTTTTGCCATAAACCAACAACAGGTTTTTAACATGATTGAAGCTTCCAAAAAAAACAATCTATTTTTAATGGAAGCCTTGTGGACACGCTTTTTACCGGCCATAAAAAAAATAAAAAACACTGTTGAAACAGGCGAAATAGGTGAAATTAAGTATCTAAACGCCGATTTTTCCTTTAAGGCAAATCCTTCCATACAGCGCATTTACGACAAGGAATTGGGCGGAGGATCTATATTGGATATTGGTATTTATCCCATTTTTTTAGCCTATTTGATATTGGGAATACCTGAGAAAATAATTGCCAAGGCCCATTTTTTTGAATCGGGTGCCGATTCCCAAGTTTCCATAATTTTCGATTATAAAAATGCCCAGGCGGTGCTTTTCAGTAGTTTTAATTCAAACTCAAAAAGAGAAGCAAAAATAAGTGGGACTTTGGGCGAAATTATGATCGACAGCCCTTGGAATGAAGCAAGTACTTTTACTTTGTTTAAAGACAACAAGGAAGAAAAAATTTCTTTTCCGAAAACGGGAAAAGGATTTACCCATCAAATTGAGGAATGCAATTTATGTTTGCTGGAAAACCGTACCGAAAGCTGTTTATGGTCGCACCAAAACAGTTTGGAACTTATTACTTTATTAGACGCCGTGAGAAAAGAGATTGGTTTAACATATACTGAAGACCGTTTGAATTCACCAAACTAAAGTATCTAGAAAAAGGCTAAAAGACTATTTTTTGTCGGCAGTCAAAACTTCGGTCATCGGTCATCAGTCTTCGGACTACTGACTTTTTTCAAATTTAGAACGGACAGGTCGCGACTTCCAGCTTCCGGCTTCCGACTTCCGACTTCAGTCATCGGTCTTCCGACTTCGGTCTTCGGACTTCGGTCTTCCTTACTCAACAACCACCTTTTGAACAATCGATCCGGTTTTCGTATTTATCCGCACTAAATAAATACCCGTTGCGGTGTTTATTGGCAAAGAAATAATTCTTATGTTAAAGTTAGAATTCCAGGTTTTAACCGTTTGCCCCACAGCATTTATCAAAGCCACACTCAAAATTTCATTGCTGCTGTTGTTTTTTATTTGCAACTCGCCAATGGCGTTGTTCATATAAACGTGAATGCCTTCGATGATGGGTTGTGATGCTACTGAGATCAAGGTTCCTGCTTTAACATCTTCGGTCACCATTTTTTGTGTTTTAAAAGTTAATGCAAATCGGTCTAAATATTTTCCTGCCGTTAACTCAATTTCAAAAGGAGCTTTAGAAATATTGTGCGTTTTTCCCGTAGTAAAGTCCTTAATAAAAATTTCAGTATCCTCAGGAATATTCTCGGCGTTATCAATGCTAATTTTAACTATTCCCGCAGTTGCAACCTTAACCTCAAGCGGCAATATTCTTTCATCATTTAACGTTGGAACCGCCTGAATAATAAAATTGATATTATTGGTTCTCCAAGACATATCTTCCGCAAAAGTTTCATAATTAATGGCATCATAGCCTATATCAACACCATCGGTAGTGTTTTCAATAAAGCCAACTAAAAGTTGACGATGAAAACCTTTAGGAGAACTATAATTTAAATATATTTTTGGAAAGATGTCTTCATTTACAATTTCCTTGTTTGATTTAGAAGATTTGGCGCTTTTCATAAATTGAGAAACAGCAGGACTTTCTTTTTTATAAAGACGTTGGCTATTTTTAAACTGAATATTCTCCGTTCCAACGATGCCTGAAACAGCGGTTACAAAAAATCCTTGTGCCACAGGAATAAACTTTGGAGGAATTTTTGTTGATTGATTCCCTGTATTGTTTATAAGAGCGTCCGTTGCCATTGCTTTTATTGGTCCTGTTAAATTAAAAATTCCATAACCTCCTTCATAAGATTTTAACAGATGGGTTCCCCCGCCAAAATGATCCCAAAAATATAAATTGCCGTCAATAACATCAATAGTTCTATTACCGCTTGGAGCAGAGATATTATCCCGTATAAATTCTTTTGCATCTATGGCAGATGGATAAGGATTTCCAATGAGGTAATCCCTATTGGCAGCTATAGGTAAAGTAATGTCGCCATTATTTGGTTTGCCAACAAAGGTGTAATTTTGTTCCGATAAATTGGTGTTGGAACCTTTCATGGTAAAGCCTTCACCAATTTTTAAAGGTCCGTCTTTTCCTACAGAAGTCCAACCGCTATAACCATTTCCTAAATTTGTATATTTGTACATCCAATAGGTACTTAGTTTAATGGCTTCACCAACTAAAGGAGCAACTCCATCAGCAAAAGCATAAGGAGCTCCAAAGGTAATGGGTAAATAAGCATTTGGATCTGTACCATCCCTTAAAACACCCGCAATGGTATAGGCCGTTCCCGTTGTGTTAACCGGCGACCCCCAATAATTATATTTAAAATTATCTGAAGTGCCTTGTTGGTCTATTTCTATGGTGCCTGTGCTTGCTGCATCAAAAGTACTGGCTGTATCTTGCACCAATTGAGATTCATTGTTTAAATCTATTTTGCCATTGAGGGTTAAGTTTCCTGTAATTTGTAACCAATTGTCCACGATGTTTAATGTGGTATTGTTTTCAAAAATTATATTTTCAACATAGCCAGAAGCAGCTCCCGCTAATATTATGGGATAATTTGTCAAGCCTGACGGTATCATAGCATCTAAAGTAGCTGGAACCCCACTAGTAGGGACACCTACACTCCAGTTTCCGGGAATATTCCAATCCGTACTAATCGAGCCATTCCAAATATTAGGAGGATTGACAATATTAACGGTGTAATCTTCAACTTCACCATCAAAACCAGCACCGCAAG
The DNA here is from genome assembly GCA_002842505.1 of Bacteroidetes bacterium HGW-Bacteroidetes-3. Lineage (GTDB taxonomy): Bacteria > Bacteroidota > Bacteroidia > Flavobacteriales > Flavobacteriaceae > Lutibacter. The sequence goes on from PHDE01000024.1 coordinate 27,107, forward strand.
GACTCGGAGCGGAAAAATATTTAGTTGAAACTCGCATGCGTGTTGCCCCTCCATTGGCAGTTAATGGAATTAGAATAGATAAGGGTGATAAGGATGTTGCGCCATTGCTAACATTGGTGGCTGTTCCTAAGTTATAAGATTCTCCCGCATCATTAAAATCACCATCTTGATTCCAGTCAATCCAAGCATAAGTGAAATTTGTCCAGTTTCCATCAGTATTTACGTTTACTGTTAAATTATAGGATAACCCTTTAGTTACTGTGGTTGAAATAGCTGTAAAATCTTTATACCCAACCAACTTTGAGGATACATCAGTATTATTAAAGGTATTGAATGAAACTGATGTAACTGCTGTTTGGTAATCTGTATTTCCGTAAGAAGTGCAATAAGTATCAGAAGGTGCGGTAACATTAATGGTATAATCTTCCGCCTGACCCCAGCCAGTTCCTGTTTGACAAGGATTGGTTGGATCGGCATTCCATCTTTTCATAACACGCATTCTTGTGTTCCCCAATGTAGCATTAGCGGGCACTGTTATATTCCCAATTAATGTAGTTGTATCTGTTCCTGAAGAGTTATTAATAACACCAATATAATAAGATTCACCAGCATCCAAAAAATCACCATCTTGATTCCAATCAATAAAAACCCTAAAATCATCTGTATAGTTTCCACCTGTATTTCCCTTTAATGAAATTTGATGGGTAGTGCCTTGAACTACCGTTCCTATATCACAAAAGTTTTCAAGATTTGCTCCGCCGAGTGCTGCTGTTGTATTGTCAATACCTGCAAAAGTAACATTGGTTATTGGCTCAACGCCTGAAGTAAAAGTTGGCGAACAATACGTTGGGAAAGGTGATGTGTAGGTAATTCTAATTTGGCCATTTCCGCCATTTCCGCCATTATGATTTGTGTTATCGGGAATAAATGCACCACCTCCACCACCGCCAGGTGCTTCGCCATTTTGACCATTACCTTCCGTATTTTTACTGGCTCCGCCAACACCACCGGTATTACCCCCTTGACCACCAGCACCGCCAAGCGAAGCAGATCCATTATTCCCGCTTGTTCCTGCATTCAAAATTGTGCCAAAACTAGAAGAAATTGAACCTAAGCCACCTATAGAAGTTCCTCCATTTGGAGCGGCTCCACCAGCACCACCTTGAGCGAAAACTGTGGTTGCATCTACCACCCAAGATCCTTGTCCATTTGCTCCGACAGTATTGACTCCTGTTGCTCCACTTCCAACACTGTATGAGATTACCTGACCAGAGGTTACGGATAAAATTGAAGAGGAATAAGAACCACCAGCGCCTCCAGCGCCTCCTCTACTATTATTAGTGGTTGATCCACCACCGGCTCCACCTCCACCCCAAGCTTCAACAGTAATAGAAGTTACACCACAAGGAACAGTAAATGTTTTTGCGCCGGGAGTAATGTCGGTAAAAGTTTGCGAAAAAGCAACAACTGAAAAAAAGAAAAAAATTAAGGGGGTTAATTTTTTTAGAATGGGGTATTTTTTAACCATAGGGTTTCTACTTAGTTATAGATAAAGCGTTCAAATATAATAAATTCTTAAAATTTATATTATTTATTGGTTGCCAAATAAACAAATGGTGTATTATTTAAAACAAATGGTATTTTTTTAGGTAAAATAAAGGGTTTTTTGGGTGGTTGGTAGTTGCAATTGTTGGTGTTTTTGATTTTTTTATTTGCGATTTTAATAAAATTTAACCGCAAGGAACGCAAGGAAAAAAACGCAAGGAACGCAAGGGATTTTTGAATTGCGCCCTTCGGCTCAGGGTGCCGGATTTACGAATAATTTTAGTCTTCGGTCTTCGGTCTTCCGTCTTAAAAGATTTTTGATTTAAGATTTACGCCCTTTGCCGGCTCAAGCGTCCCTCTGGTGTTTTTGTGAACTGATTAATTTCCACAGTGTCGGACGGAAAGTTTGCGTTTGGTTAAAAAAAAGGACAGGTCGCGACCTGTCCCTACCGTTATTCCACAATCACTTTATTTACCACCGATCCGTTTTTGGTGTTTATTTGGACAATATATGCGCCTGCAGCCGTGTTTACGGTCAAGGACAAAAAGCTTGCGTTCAAATTTGTGTTCCAAGTTTTAATGTTTTGGCCCAAATAATTGTACAAATTCACAGAAACTATTTCTGAGTTAACAGGTTTTGTAATTTGCAATGCTGAAGTGGTGTTGTTCATGTAAATCAAAAATTCCCCTGCGTTAATAAATGAATCGGCATTATTTTGTTTGTGATGCCCAGTTCCATGGTCATCATCATCATCATCATCATCATCATCATCATCATCGTCTTCATCTTCTTTATCTTTGCCGTCTTTTCCTTTCTTTTTGGTTGGCTGAAATGTTACAGAAAATCTGTCGAGATATTCTCCGGGTTCTAAAGTAATTTCAAAAGGGTTTTTGCTTATTTCATAAGACAGCCCAGTCAATTTATCTTTGATATACACCGAAACTTTTTTGTCTAAATTTTCAGTTTTATCAATTTTTATGTTTGTTAATCCGGCTTTAAAAATCACGATTCCCAAAGGCAACTCCTGCTTTTTGTCAAAATTGTTAACACCCTGAATCACAAATTTGCTTCCGTCAAAAGTCCAGAACATATCTTCTTTTCCAATGTCGGCAATGGGCGCGTCATAGCCCAAATCGAAATGGTTTGTGGCATTGTTGTTAACACCCACCAATAACTGACGGTGATAGCCTGTTGGGGAATTGAATTGCAGCCAAATTTTGGCGTTTTTGTTGGTGTTGCCATTGTTTTCGGAATTGTCTTTTCCTTTTTTCTCACCTGTGGGAAGGCCAGCTTTGGCATTGGCGCTTTTCATAAATACAGAATTCCCTGATGCTTCGGTTTGAAATACCCTTTGGCTATTTTTAAAAACAATGTCGCCGCCAGAAACTGTGGCAATTCCCGTAAGGGATTCGTCTAAACTTGTGATTACAAAAAAGCCTTGATTAACGGGAATGTATTGTCCCGGTATTTTTGAGCCTTCTGCTAAGTTGGCGTTAATTCTGTAATCGTTTGAAATGGCTTTGACGCCATCAATTAAATTACGGGTAGCGTACCCGCCCACATATTCACGTAAAATATGCGTATTAATTTCCCCAAAATGATCCCAAAAATACAAGGCGCCATTGAAAATATTATTTCCACTGGGATGCCTTCCGCTTAAATTATCTAAAATAAATTCATTGGCATCTATTGCGGAAGCATACGGATTTCCAACCAATCTGTCATTTCCTAAAGCAATTGGCAATTTAATGTCGCCATTGTTTGGTTTTCCTTTAAACACATAGTTTTGCTTGTCTAAAATAGACACTTTTCCTGAAGTGCCTTTCATCGTATAGCCTTCGCCAGCTATTAATGAAGTGAATTCATTAATGGAATGCCACTGACTGTATGTGCCATTTGTTCCGTTAAAAGTATAGAGCCAATAAGAACTGATTCTTTTTAAACCGGCATAAGCATTGTCTGCCCAAGTATAAGGCGAATTAAAACTAATTGCTCCCGGATCGCCTGAGTTTGTCCCGTCTTTTAAAACATCACTTAATTTATGGCTTACATTGGTGCTTGCAACTCCGGTTCCTCTTAATGCCGTATTGCCACTTATTGACCCAACAGATGACGACCAGTAATTGTAATTATAGCTATTTGCCGTGCCTTGTTGGTCTCGTTCTATATAACCTCCGCTGTCTTGGTCTAAAATACTGCCTTCATCTTGCAATAATTGTGATTCACCCACCAAATCAATGGCCCCGTCCAATTCCATATAATGGGTAACTCTTAAACTTTGGCCGCTATTATTTTCATCTAAAATTTCAGTTGGTTCGGCAATTGTTAATGTTCCCGCTGTTGAAATTAATCCCAAAACAGTAATGTCTTTATCTCCTGAAGTTATGTTGTGGGATGTTTGAACAATATTCCAATCAATTTTTGTTGTTCCATTTATTCCAAAACTATTTGGATAATCCCAAACAGAATCGCCATAAGTCCAAGGTGTTGATGAAGCTGTTTTGTTGGTCCAATCGCCATTTCTTATAGTGGTGTAAGGCAAAGGAGCACTATCTGGTTCTTGTACATAAATACCTTTCAATTTACCGTTTTTGGAATTGCCGGATTTATCCACTAAATAGCCATTGATGATATCGCTTGTTCGATTCATTTGATAATAACCTGCCAAATTAGTCCAACTTAAACCACTGATGTTTATGGGTACAATGACTCCTTTTACATTTCCGCTGCCATCATTCGTGATTTCCTGATTCATCATTTGATGAATTTGTTCAACTGTTAAAGAAACATTCCACATACGAAGTTCATCGGTCCATCCATTGTAATAATTATAGGGTGAATTGGTATTTTGGCTCATCGCACCCAAAATGAAATCAACACTATTTGTTGTTGGATTTACCCCTGATTTTGTTTTTTCTAATATTCCGTCAATGTATAACTTATAGTTAGCACCATCAAAAGTAACAGCAATATGATACCATCTATTGGTGTCAATTGCATGAGCGGCGGTTATGGAATTATTG
>PHDE01000210.1 GCA_002842505.1 Bacteroidetes bacterium HGW-Bacteroidetes-3
AAATTGAAGTAAACCACACCATCGGGGTGTAGTACCGTGGCAAGCACGGCATAAACTACGCTCAGATAAATTGAAGTAAACCACACCATCGGGGTGTAGCGTAGCCCGGTTATCGCGCCTGCTTTGGGAGCAGGAGGTCGCAGGTTCGAATCCTGCCACCCCGACAAATGGTCGCATAGCTCAGCTGGATAGAGCACCTGCCTTCTAAGCAGGCGGTCGAAGGTTCGAATCCTTCTGCGATCACGAATAAATCAACAAAAAATTGAAAATTAAGCAAGCTAAAAAACATAGCTTGCTTTTGTTTTTTAGGTTGCGGCGTTTTCTTTTGTTGATTTTCAAAGCGGAGCGTTGACATGAAATTTAATCCTTCTGCGATCACTTTTACAATACTCAAACAGTATCAAAACCTTGCAAAATCGTTGATTTTCAAGGTTTTGTATTTTTTAGGCTATCGTATTAAATCATATAATATGATATAAAGGTCAACAAATCGGTCAACAAATTTGAACTTTTTCCAATGTTTTAATAAATTGTAGGTGATTTGACTTTCGTCAAAAATAAAATCCACCTTAAAAACCACTTTGCTGTAGTATTTATTTTTTGGCAAAAGGTCACACTGAGATTAGTTGAAGTGCCATTTTAATCTGGCAATTGAGTATGTTCTATACTGTAACAAAATAATTTTTAAAACACACTCTAAGAAATTGGTTGAAAATCAATTCATTTCTTATTTAGGTTAAATTTTTTTCTTTATTTTAGGTTTAAAAGTGCTGTTAAGTATATATAGAAAAGATAAATAAATTATTAATAGTGTAATAATTAAGACTTTTAATTGAATAATAATTTATTTGTATTAATTTAAGTGTTAAAATATTATGAAATATATAATAAAATACTTTCATACATCTAAAATATATTGTATTTTTGCAGGGTAAATAATTACTAATTTATTCAGTTATGGAAATTGTAAAAAAAATTAAAAATACAGCGCAAAAAATAATGCCAAATACCATTGATTTTAAAAATTCCAAAAGTATCACTTGGAACAGCAAAAGAAGATTCGGTTTATAAAATTACACCAATATTATTTGATTGATTATTTGAAAATAAAAGGGCGAAAGATTTAAATCTTTCGCCCTTTTTTAGCTTTGGATATATAAATATTTATTTATTCTTCTGTACAATGATGTGCATCTATCCAGTCACCAATTCTTCCTGCAGCTTCAGCTGCATTTGAATTACTAAAATCTTTTAAATTTGATGGTGTCAATTTATCTAATGTTGATAACCATGCTTCAACAATTTCGACATCATCCCAAACAGAATCAGTTAATAAAACAGTACTTCCACTTAATTTAATTGCAGCGACTTGTAAGAAACCTTTTTTAGCATCTGCAATTCCTCCTTTCTTATTATCATTTGTGTTCCAAATTGCTTTACCTTCTGTTTGTGTGTAAAATTTACCCCCTACCTCTACATCAGATGGCCAAACAGTTTGTGGTTTTGCAAACCAAAAACCTTGGCTCATTGAACATCCTTCTTCAACGATACCACAATCCTCTACAGTAACAGTCACGGAAGTCCAAGTATCATTACCAGAAGCACCTATCTTAAATCTTAATTGGTAATCTCCTGCAGCTGCGAATTCATAATTAAAGCAATATTGTACATCTTCGTTTGCTTGACCGATTTGAATATAGTATTCGGATTCAATTTCTGTTGTTTCAGTATTATCTCCAGCAACTAAAAGTTGAACTTGAACCTGTGTTTTTTGATTTTTAGGATTAGGACCTCCTGTTGTTGCTTGTGTAAAATTTAAACAAAATACGAATTTTTTATTTACGCAAATATCATCAGGAAAGAAAAAAGTTCCATTAGGTCCTTGTACGGTTCTAGCAAACACTTCGCTGCCAACTTTTTCTTTTGCCAAAGCGGCAACATCTAAGGTCTCGTTACCATCACTGCATGATGATGCCAATAAAACAAACATAAATGCAAATGCAAATTTTAAAATTTTAGAAGTAATTTGATTTTTCATGATTTTTGGTTTTTAAGTTAAAAATGAACATACTTAATGTGGGGCTCTAAAATATTTAGAGTCAACCGGTTAATAAAATTTTTTTTTTGAAATGTGGGGCACTTTAAAATGATAAAACCTATTTTGGTTTTTCATTAAAGTAAATGTAAATCATAAATTAATATGAAAAACAAAAAGCAAAATAATCTAACAAATAGCATTATTTTGCAAACAATTGGTATAATAATTAAAATAAAATACACAAAATTTAATATTTTAAATCGCAATAAATCAGCGATTTAGGTTTTTTTGTAGAACTTTTTACGCTAGAATTGAAGAAAATTGAGTATATAATTGCAGAAATGTTATTTTAAGATGGGCAAATTCAACAAAAATGGCGGCAAAATTTTAAATCTGCCGCCATTTCTTTTAGGTTTGTTAATAAATTATCTTTGTGTACTTGATTTGGCAACAATTGTTTTATTCAATTTTTCTTTATTTGTTGTCAATCTAATAATCAATGCTTGATCAAAAGTTCTAGCCAAGTTTATTTGTTTAGTAGCCATTTCAGATTTGTTGTACCTATTATCAACAACACCATAAATTAATCCGCCTTGTAGGTTAAATACTTGGATGGTCACATCGGTGTCATATTCAAATCTGTATTGAACATTGATTACATCTCCAAACGGCACAGGATAAACTTTAAAGTCAACAGAACTGTCAATTAAGGCAGGTTCTTCAACAACCGCAACTTTTGCTAAAATTGTAGGTGTTGCTGATATTGTACATGGTAATGGTTCAATACCCCAACCAATGAACATTCTGCATTTATCAAAAGCATTATTGATTCTGTCAACAGCAGTATGAATATCAGCAAGTGAAACACCATCCTCTGAACCAAGAACTGTATCGGCATTTCCCAATGCACGGTTAGCAAGGGCAAACAATTCATTTACATTTGAAGCAGCTCCTGCAACAGTACCCTTAATAGTATAGTATTTGTACTCGTTGTATGCAATTCCAGTATTGGTATCACAATAACGTTCTTTAGCGATTGTTGAACCACAGCCGCCATCAAGTTCGGCTGTTGCGAACGTTCCTGCCTGTAATGCAAAATCACCAAGATTGTTATGCATGCCTATGTTTAAGCCAAGGACAATGGTTTGCGCCAACAATTTATTATTGATTGTTGTATTTTTACCGACTGTGGTTGTGTACCAAGATTTGAAATCGTTTTCACTGATATATGGATTACCGGTCACAAGCTCCCCAATTGCTTTTCCGCCAGGCAAATACTCAATAACTTTATTGATATCCTCAGTTGATTTGGCAATTAAAATAGAATTTCCAACCAAACCAATTCTCATCTCATCGCCAGGGTAATAATCCAAAGCTTTATCTATCAAATCATAAGTAGTGAATGTGTTCTCTCCATCGCAAGAATTACCGGTAGGGTTTCCATAGTAACCTTGGGTGTATGAACATAATGGTTCGTAGCAAGGTTCGGTGGTTACTTTAATGATGTTGCTTGCTTCTTCACAAACTACATCGTTAAGGGTAGAAGTAGCCAATCGTTTGTACCATAATGAAGCATTCAAGATACCTGCATCATAGGTGGCGTTTGTTGCGCCGGCTATATTAGTGAAAGCAATTCCATCAGTGGAACTTTGCCATTGGTAAGCAATTATTCCGCTACCGGTGGCGCCTACGGAAGTAAAGGCCGCAGGGTCATCTCCTTCACAAATGGTTTGTTCGCCGACAATGCTTCCGGGAACAAGATCATTTGGAGTTACAACCAGTACATTGCTGTCATCGGCACAAGGAACGTCGTTAAGCGTGCTTGTGGCAACTCTTCTAAACCAAGTAGGGACAGCAACAACGCCTGCATCATAAGTGGCCAAAGTGGCGCCACCTATATTTGCGAATCCTGCACTGGCACTAGTTGTGCTCATTTGCCATTGGTAAGTGATTGTTCCTCCG
>PHDE01000211.1 GCA_002842505.1 Bacteroidetes bacterium HGW-Bacteroidetes-3
ATCAATAAAATTGTTAACAAATTGATGCTTAAAGGGATAAAAAAGTCATTAATCACGGAAATTATTTCCGCAAAAGAAGATGAGAGTATTCATTTAGAAAACGCGCTAAAATTGACAGAAAGGAAAATTCAGTTTATTTCTAATAAAGATCTGCCAAAAGAAAAAATAAGAGCAAAAATTATGCTCTACCTTCAGAATAAAGGTTTTTCTTACGATGTTATCACAAAAGTTCTTAAGACGAAAAAACTTTATTAGGTCAATTAAAAATCATTATTAAGATTTATTTTCTTTAAGTATTTTTTAAACCAAATTTGATTGGATAATGGAAAAATTTAAAAACGTGGATTATTTCCACACAGATGATTTATTAACCGAAGATGAAATTATGGTTCGAAATTCCGTAAGGGAGTTTACCGATAATGAAGTATTGCCTATAATAGAAAAACATTATCAGATGGGCACATATCCCGCGGAAATAATTCCTAAACTTGCAGAATTGGGTGTATTTGGCATTACACTGCCGGCTAAATATGGTTGCGCTGAAATGAACAATGTAGCATACGGATTAGCTATGCAGGAACTTGAACGGGGAGATAGCGGATTAAGAAGTTTCGCTTCTGTTCAGAGCGCGCTTGTTATGTACCCGATTTTTACTTTCGGCTCGGACGCACAAAAAGAATTCTGGCTGCCAAAATTAGCCTCTGCTGAAAAAATTGGCTGTTTTGGTTTAACGGAGCCCGATTATGGCTCAAATCCGGGTGGCATGTTAACTACAGCTGTAAAAGTTGACGGGGGTTATCTGCTAAACGGAGCTAAAATGTGGATAACAAACGGAACTATTGCCGATATAGCGGTTGTTTGGGCTAAATATAACGGACTTGTAAAGGGATTTTTGGTAGAAAAAGGTTTTAAAGGTTTTGAAGCTCCCGAAATGAAAGGGAAACACTCTCTTAGAGCTTCAGTTACTTCGGAGTTGATATTTCAGGATGTATTTGTCCCTGAAGCAAATGTTTTGCCAGACGCAGAAGGTCTTAAAGCTCCACTAATGTGTTTAAATCAGGCTCGTTATGGAATCGCTTGGGGAGTTGTCGGCTCCATGATGTCATGTTACCACACAGCCCTTGAGTACGCCAAATCAAGAATTCAATTTGGTAAACCAATTGCAGGATTTCAGTTGACTCAGCAGAAACTTGTATATATGATCACTGAAATATCAAAAGCTCAACTGTTGAACATTCGAATGGCTCATTTAAAAGATCAGAATAAAGTAAAACACACTCATATATCACTCGCAAAAAGAAATAATTGTGAAATAGCCTTGGATATTGCGCGTGTTGCCAGAGAAATATTGGGAGCCAACGGAATTTTAGACGAAGTTTTTATGGATGTTTTTAAAACTTATTCAAATGAGATGGATGAAAAACAGCTAAAACAAACACTTTTTTTAAAAACTATTCAAAAAATTAACCATAAAATAGAGAAAGAAAATCAATTTGCGGAGGATTTAAATATTGACACTATTTTAAAAGATGAACTGAATTTGCTTAAAGAAAATTATTCAGTGGAAGCTGATGGAGATTATATATTTGATGAAGATTTGGACGATATTTCCTATAAACAAAACAGTTTTACGCCAGCCCAATTTATTTTAGACCAGCCTATGGAATTGGAAATTACCGGAAAATTGGATTTAAACGATACGGTCTTATTTTCGGATCGGTCACGTGCCTTGTTTGGGGCTACATTTTACACCTTGCCGCCCATCAGCAAAAATATTATTGAGTTGTATGTTTTTGGTAATCAGGATATTTTAGAAATCTCTGAAACTTTAAAAGTGAGTGAAGACACCGTTAAAAAAGTAATTGACAGGGTTAAAGAGAGGTTGGACAAATTATAATCATTTTTAACTGAATCTTTTTTCAACTGCCTATAAATCAACTTTCAAACTTATGGGGCAATGGTCGGATCCATAAAAGTTGGAATGAATATTCGCGAATTTCACCTTGTTAATGAGCCTTTCGCTGATCAAAAAGTAGTCAATGCGCCACCCAACATTTTTTGCCCTTGAATTAAATCGGTAACTCCAATAGGTATATGCCACTTCATTTGGGTGGAAATACCTGAACGAATCAACAAATCCGGAATTGAGCATGGCATCCATACCGTCAATTTCAATTTGGGTATAACCGGCTGTTTTATTGTAATTTGTTTTATCATTTTTCAAATCAATGGGGCGATGTGCAACGTTAAAATCGCCGCATGCGATTACAGGTTTTGTTTTTTCCAACTCTTTTAAATAGGCAAGAAAACGGGAATTCCAGTTCTTTTTATAGTCAAGTCTTTCCAATAATTGCCCGGCGTTTGGTGCGTAAACATTAACAAGGTAAAAATTTGGATATTCGGCGCAAATTATTCTTCCTTCTTTGTCTTGATCAACATCATTTTCAGAATCAATAATTTTTAGCGGTTTGTTTTTACAAAGCAACGCGGTGCCCGAATAGCCTTTTCTGTCGGCCGAATTAGAATAAATAAAATAATCGGATAAAGGCAATAATACGTTTTCAACATCCTGATTTTCTGCTTTTGTTTCCTGCAAGCAAAGAATATCGGGATTCATTTTTTTTACGGATTCAATAAAATCTTTTTTTACGGTTGCTCTAATGCCATTAACATTCCAAGATATGATGTGCATAAAAGTATTATTTAAGGGAATTTCTTTTTGGTTTAAAAAATTAGCCCTAACGCAACATTTGTCAGGGCTAAAAAAATTTTAATCAAAAAACACGGCTAAACATTTATCTTGATTAAGCGTATTCTCTATGATATTGTACTTTTAGTTCATTTTTTACTTCATAAACTCCAGGCGCTAAATAGGCGGCTCTTTGGGCTTCATCTTTTTCTGCCATAGAATTAACGGTTCCGCGCAATGTCACAGTATGTCCGTCAATTGAAACAGTAACGTTTCTGGCATTCACATCTGCAGAGCGTTCAAATGCTTTGGTAATTCTTTCTTTAATTTGTGACGGTTGCACGGCTTGTTTTATTTGAATGCTGTTCACCACTCCTTTTACGCCCAATAAATTTTCAACAGCTTTTTTTGCGGCATCTTTTTGGTAAAACCATTTTAGTTCTCCAGATAGGTAAACCCATCCGTCTTCCACTTTTATGGAAACTTTGTCTTCAGGAACAGAAGTGTCCCAAGTTAAGGCATTTATAACTGCTTTTGCAATTTCTTTGTCTGTTTTTTTGAAGTCGGTTCCGTATTTAACCTCAATATCAAGTGCAATCGCTTTCACGCCTTCCACGCCTTTTGCAGCTTTTTCCGCAGCTATTTTTTTAGTATAATTGTCCACAACGCCACTTAACGTAACCACGCCATTTTCAACAATAACACCAATTTTTGTTTCATCAATGTTTGGTTGCCAAGCCAATTCATCTAACACGTCATTTTTTAGTTCTACATCGGTTTTCATAATATAATAGTTTTAATTAAACAATAAATTTGAAATCAAATGTAGTTTAACGGTCACTCAATTAAAATGAGGGAAATCAATCAGTTCGTTTTTTAACAAATTTTTAATGATATGTTTTTTTTTACTGCTGAAGAAAAGGCAAATCAGTAATTTTTGCTTTGTTGAGGCAGAAATAAATTTTAATAATCGGGCAATAAGTATGTTAGAAATAAAATTTTTATAGAAATTTTCATTTTATGATAGGTGCAAAATGATTTATATCAATAAGTGTTTCAATGAAAAATGATAATTTTAGGTATAAATAGGAACAATAAATTGGTTATTTTGAAATGAAACGAGCATAACAAATTTTGATACACAAGGGAATGATTAATAGCGAACCTACCTACCGATAGGCAGGTTTACCTGCCGGCAGGGAGGCAGTCCCGAATTTTCGGGATTACCGCTAAAAAATAAAATTTAAACAGATGAAACGAGCCATAACAAATTTTGATACACA
>PHDE01000025.1 GCA_002842505.1 Bacteroidetes bacterium HGW-Bacteroidetes-3
GTGGTCTCGAGAGCTTTGGGAGAGAAGAACCCCAAGGATCAGGATTGGGCGGCTTCCGCAGCATCGATAATAAGCAACGGACCATATGCAATAAGGGGTATGGAGGAAGGTGTTAAGCTTGTTCTCGAGCGTAATGCTTACTTTATGCGTGAGGAAGATGATTATCTTGACAAATATGTTCTTCCGTATCGTATAGTCTGTCTTTATCAGGAGGATGAGGTCGGTACAAGCGGAGCACTTGACACAATCAGAAGCCAGATAGAATTTCAGACAAAGCGTTTTGAAGACGGAAAATATGCCTACCGCATGAAGTATGAAATTCCGAATATTAAAAACACATACATCAAAACAACCGTGGACTACCATACAGATTTAAACGATTATTTCGGAAAAAGTTTAAATATTGAACGCACCTTTTATTCACCTTTTACCCGCTGGGCTGGAGGGGTTTATTTGGATGAACAATTCCGAATTGACTCACTTCAAAACGCACAACTGCAATACAATAACCAAAATTTAAAATACAAATCACAAGATTTATGGGGAGGTATTTCCTTTCCTCTTTTTAAGGATAAAACAACAAAACACAGTCCGCTAAACTTGGTGTACTCAGCCAGAATATTAAATGTCCAGTTTGAAGAAAGTCCAACAATTGACTATGACAGCATCAATTTTTATGCAGGAGAAACTTTTTATTTGAGCGGTATTGGAATTAGTTCACGGCAATTTGTTGAAGATCATTATTTGTACAATTATGGCGTTATTGAAAATGTCCCAATTGGCAAAATTTACGGAATCACAGGTGGTTATCAAAGAAAAAATAATGTTGGAAGATGGTATCTTGGCGCAAGGGCTTCATTCGGAAACTATTATAGTTGGGGATATTTGAGCACCAATTTTGAATACGGTACATTTTTCAATGGTTCAAAAACGGAACAGTCCGCCTTTTCTTTTCAGGCGAATTATTTTACCAAGTTGGTAGAACTTGGCAAAAAATGGAAAATGAGACAATTTATAAAACCACAGGTTATTTTGGGAAAAGATAGGTTAAAATCTGTTGGGGACAAATTGGCCCTCAATGAAAATGTTCCTTTTCAGGGAAATTATGGCGCAGGTTTTCAGGGTAATAATGGTGCGGGAATTAGCGGGTTCGACAGTGCTATTTATGGTACCAAAAAATTTGTTCTTTCATTCCAAACACAACTTTATTCGCCTTGGAACATCATTGGTTTCAGACTAAATCCCTATTTTAATTACACGGCCGCAATGCTTGGAAATGAAAATATAGGACTCACAAAAAGCAGGTTATATTCTTCTATTGGGATTGGATTAATCATCAATAATGATTATTTGGTTTTCAACTCATTTCAGATTTCCATTTCTTATTATCCAAATATTCCGGGTCAAGGAAATGATATTTTTAAAACCAATTCTTTTGAAACGACAGATTTTGGGTTACAAGATTTTGATTTCGGGAAACCGAGAACTGTCATTTACAAATAATGAGCACAAAAGTTTAAAAATAACTTGGCAGCATCTTCTTCTTAAAAAAAGCCATTAATATTGTATCAATCATCTTCGTCATCCTCGTGTTTTGATTTTTTATACTTTGTTTGTTCCGTATTATTTTTATTGAAATTTGGCATTCTAATGTCGTGCTCATCAGCACTTTTATGACACAAAACACAATCCTGAAAATTTCTTATGCCCTCTTCCAAATGCTCTGATCTTATTTTTGCTTCTGAATGTTCGTGACAGCCATAACAGGTGTACTTTTTGAAATCATTGTTAACGTGGCAAGTGCTGCATTTATTAGGACTGTGATCTTTGTCGAGCACAAAAAATTTGGCATGGTTAAATGTGGAAGGCAGCCATTTTTGGGTAGTATGGCATTCATTACAATTTGTTTTTACCGATTGGTGGAATTCATCTTTTGGAGATTGATGGCAAGAAATGCAATTGTTTTTATTAAGTCCTGTAATAAGCTCGTGGTTAAATGTTTTGACAGCTTTCCAATCGCTTGTGTTGTGGCAACTTTTACAATCGGTTGTTAATTGTTTATGAAGCTCATTATCAGGAGATTTATGGCAACTGACACAATTATTCAGCACAGGTTTTGTGATTAGCGAATGTTCAAATTTGCCCAAAGATAATTTAGGGTCAACGCCTTTATGATCTGTATGACAAGCAATACAATCTTGATTTATAAAACTTTCATGAAATAAAACCTTACTTTTATTTGTAAGAGTATCGATTGAAAATAAAGTGTCTTTTCCTATTTCGGATAATTTATGGCAAGAAATGCATTTATCATTTGAAATTCCCCAAAAAGGCTGGTGACAAGAGAGACATTTATTATCCAAATTTTGATGTCCTTGCGATAATTCACCGGGATTTATCATCCTATGCGGATATAAATAAGTCAATGCCACAGTTGCTATTATCACAAATAAAATAAGTGCTTTTTTCATCTGTTTATATTTTATTTTTTATTGGTACAGATTGCTACCTGCCTACCGGCAGATAAATTCGCCATTAATCATTTCCTTTGTGTATCAAAATTTGTTATGCTCGTTTCATCTGTTTATATTTTATTTTTTATTGGTACAGCTGCTGTTCGCCATTAATCATTTCCTTTGTGTATCAAAATTTGTTATGCTCGTTTCATCAGCTAAAAATAACGGTGGTTACAATATGAATTAAGGAAAAAATCAATAACAACAAGGTAATGGGCAAGTGAGCAACCCGCCACTTTTTCATTAAATCGACTGTAACCGCATCCATAAAAAGTTTTTTGTCGGCTTCTTCTTTATCCATTCCGCCGGCAATCAACAGTTGCCTTTTTTGTTTCAAATTTTCATTAGATTTTTTCAATAAAAATTTCCCCACCAAACCGCTGGCAACAGTGATCAACAACATTAAAATTGCCAACCAGGGCAAAATAGCGTTAAAATGAATTCCTGCGTGCACCAAAAGCATTAAAGAACCAAGCCAAGAAAGGTATTCGTGTAAGTTCAACAGTTTTTTCGGCGATCCCGATTTCAATATTTTACGCTTTTTTAAGGAATATAAAAAGGACAAAAGAATCAAAAAAGTTCCAGCAAAACCGAGGTAACTTCCATTTAAAACAAGCTGAAACCTATGAAGAAAATAATCTATCACAATGGTCATAAAAATCATTAAAGCATACCATTGAATAAAAGGCAAAGCGTATTTATTAAGAATAGATTTTTTCATAATTATGAGATTATTTCGGCACAATTTTATATCAATAAATATTTTGGGCCTGCACAACTTTTCTTTGGGCGTTCCCCGCCAGCTGGCGGGTCGTGCTTTTCATTTCAATCTTTTTTTCGAATAAAAATCTAAAAAAAGGATTTTCATTTCAATCACTAGCGCGGCCTCATTTTTTAATCATCATTTTCATATTTTGATCTTTCATTTTTATATTTGCTGTTTTCATTCGATTTATTTGTCTGCAAACCAAAAGCCAAATAGAAAAAAATGTGCTGCGGAACAAAAAACTCCTATTGAATTGCCTTTCATTTTAGAAAGAAATATTCAAATTAATGGTGTTTTAAATTTATTGATTTTAATAGGATAAGTCCCAGATTAAATCGGGACTTATTCCTTCAAACAAACAAACTTTTCTTAACTAAGTGAAGTTATTTCCATAAATTTCTCTTTACTTGTCATAGAGATTCCACATCTTTTTGGCGTTGTGGTTTGGTATGTATTTCCGCAAGTCGGACAAATATAATACACGGTTGGCAACGATTTTACATTGTTGCTTTCCAAAGCAGCCAAGGCGCCTTTGTACATTTCAAGGTGTTTCAACTCGGTTCTGTACGCATAGTTTAAGCTAATTCCGGCAAGATCATTATTGGCAGCCTTAGCGGTCACCATAAATTCAGGATACATTTTGTTCGATTCATAACTTTCGCCTTCAATCGCATCCTTCAAATTTTCTTTTGTTGTTTTTACGGTGAACTCCGGTATAATTTCAGGAACCGTTTGCCCGGCTTCTTCCAAAACCACTTTATGGTTATTGGCGTGAATGTTTTCTGCCACTGATGCCGCATGGTACAACATGGCAATTTCATGAAGCCCTTCTTCTTCAGCCTTTTTGCTGTAAGCCGCATACTTTGCGCTTGCTGTTGTTTCACCCTTAAATGCTGCCTGCAGATTTGTAATGGTTGCGGCCGTTGCATCTTCTTTAGAGATGGCAGCTGTTTCAACAACAGGTTTATCCAATTCGCTTTTTTCGGCAGTTTTACCTGTACAAGATTCAAATATAGCTCCGGAAATTGACGCTACAAGAATTAAAATTAATGTTGATTTTTTCATTTTAATAAAATTTTTTAGTTTTAAGATTTATTGAAGTAAAGTTCTGACACTTACATTTAGATATCCTTAGCAGTATCTTAAAATCTGCTTAATAAATTCATCATGTAATTTGAACTTTAATTTTGTAAGTTATTAAAATCCGGCAACGCCAACTCAACGCCCGCTCCGTGGCTAAAAACCAATTGTCCGCCCAAATAACCTGTCCTCGCAACAGAAATCACCAACAATGTGTATAATAAAATTCCAAGCCATTTTATTTTAGCGTTTTGAGCCTTAAAATAGTAAACAACAACACTAAACAATGCTGTGAATATCGATAACCAAAGCGTAATTAAGGCAGCGTCCTCATGCAATTCCATAGGAATTAATAAAGGGCCTTCTTCAATTCCTTCGCCTGCATAACTACCGCTGATGTAAGCAATTATAGCGCCCAAAGCACCCAAAAGCAACAAATAAAAAGCGGCATTTTTAAAAAACTCATTTTTGATAAAAACTGCTATGAGTTCCGAGATAAATCCAACCACAAGCAAAGCAATTGGAAAGTGAATAATCATAGCGTGTAGATGTGTTGCTGAAATCATAATATTTGAATTTTATGACAACAAATATCAGCCCTTTGACATTTAAGAATCCTAAAGGATTTCTTAAAATTGGCTTAAAATTCAGTAATTTACCTATAAGGTTTGTTTTGAAACCTAGATTATTTCATCAACTTTAACACTCTTGTCCAAAGCCGGATTTACTGTTAGCGTTATTATTTTCATTTTCAAGTTCTACAGGTATTTAACTGTTTAATATAAACGTATCAAACTTAAAGGTACTAAATCAAAATAAAAAAAGGAAGTAAATAATGTTGGTTAAGACTGTTATTTTTAATTAAGGACAAGTTTACTTATTCCTGCTTTTTTAAATACTTTTTAACAGCGCCTAACTTAGTGTTGACATTCAATTTTTTATAAATATTTTTGGAATGATAACGAACAGTATCAATTGTGACAAACAATTTATCGGCAATATTTTTGAACGGTGCTCCTTCTGATAAAGCCTGTAAAACTTCAATTTCACGGGAAGTTAATTTTTCAAACCCATCCTGTTTATTGCGGTTCTGCGGATTGAAATAGTCTATTACTTTTTTTGCAACCAAAGGAGAAAGAGGGGCGCCTTCTTCTAAAATTTGCAGCACCCCTTTTTTTATTGATTTTAAAGGCGTATTTTTTAGTAAGTAACCATCTGCACCAGCTTTTAAGGCTTCAAACACATGTTTTTCATCTTTATATATTGTGAGCATTATTATAGATACATCTGGGTATTGGTGTTTTATATGATGAATACCTTCAATGCCACTCATTCCAGGCAGATTTATATCTAATAAAACCACCTCTATTTTTGAACAACGAATAACACTTTGAAGAAACGCTTCAACAGAGTCCACAGCAATATCGCAAGAAAATTGAGAATCATTTTTAAAATATAATTCTAATCCCTCTCTTATGATTTTATTATCTTCTACAATAGCAATATTCATCATATTCAATTTTTAGCAATTAATAAATATAATCAATAAAATTTATATTGTAAGCTACATGTTCATGTAGTTTATTTTAAATAATCAAACAATAATTCTACAGTAAAACCATTTGTTGCGTTGATTCGTAAATCCGCTTTAATTTTTTTTGCTCTCATCCTTATATTTTTAATGCCATTTCCATTGAGATTGGTAGTGGTTTTGATAACTTTAGTTCCATTATCCTTAATTTCAAGTTTAATTTTATTTTTTTCTCTCATGAATGTAACAGCAACATGTGTGGCATTTGAGTGTTTTACAATATTGGTAATGGTTTCTTTAAAGATTAATAATAGGTGTTGTCTATAGTCTTGTTTTAAATACAATGGTTTACGCTCTTGCAAGGTCTCAAAAGTGTATGTTATATTAAGAGGTTTAAGCAAAAGGTACAAAATATTTCCCATTCTATCGGATAAATTTTGAATACTGTTATTTCTTGAGTCAATTGCCCAAACAATATCGCTCAAGGAATCAACAGCACTTCTACTCTGTTCGGCAATTTCATCTAAAACTTTATCCTTCGCCTTCATGCCTATCTTTTCTTTTAAAAGTTCTGATCTTATTGCGATGCCGGTAAGAGAACTTCCCAACTCATCATGCAAATCTCTTGAAATTTGCAATCTTAGGCTTTCTAACTTTATAATGTGACTTAATTCATATTTTCTAATAAGATAGAAAATTAATAATATTAAGACCAATGAAGCAGTTATAAACCACCAGCGTTTGTAATATATTTGCTTGACAATAATTGGTATTGTAATATGCTGATTGTTCCACTTGCCATAGTTGGTAGATGCCATTACTTCTAAATTATAATTGCCTGGTGGAAGGATGGTAAATGAAAGAACATTGGTTTTGTTTAACACTCTCCAATCATTATGAAATCCACTAATTTTGTATTTAAAAGTATTGTTGGCGGGTTTAAAATAATCCGTCAGTGAAAATTCAAAATTCACAAAAGCATTATTAAACGGCAACTCCAAGGGTTTGTTTTTAATATATTCCGATTCTATTTTAAAGGTAGAATCGGCTTTTGCACTGTACCAACTAATAGTACTAATATTTAAATTAAAATTTGTTGAGTCTGTTTTAAAATTAGAAGGCATAAATTGTGAAATCCCATTTTGCCCACCAAAAAACAGTTCCCCGTTTTTAGCCTTTAATTGCGATGATGCATTAAATTCATTACTTGCCAATCCATCATAATCATAATAATTTAAAAACTCTTTACTTAATGTATTATAGCGTGACAAACCATTTATTGTTCCTAACCAAATCTCATGATTTTTGCCAGACAATATAGAATAAACAGTATTGCTGCTTAAGCCATTGGTTTCATTAATTTGTGTTAATTTATGCGTTTTACTATGGTATTTTAAAAGGCCTTGTGTTTGAGTCGCAATCCATAATATATCATTATCTATTAAAATTGATCTAACGGCATCTTGAATCGTTTCAATTTTTGTGGCATGAAATTGTAAAGGAAAAACGGAATAATCTACTTGCAAATGATATAATCCTGTATTTGTACCTATCCATAATTGGTTATCCTTAAAAGGTTTAATCTCATATATTGATTCACTTTCTTCTATGCCTTCCTGTAAATTAGAATTTTGAATTTTTACAATCCAATCATTTTTTTTATCAAAATAATATAAACCATCCAAAGTGCCTATCCATAAAATATCATGGGAATCCCTAAATAGTTTTATGATATGGTTATTGGATAATTTTTGATGTTTTTTAAAAAAAGGTTTGCAAACATTTGTGTTTTTATTATAAATACTTATTCCTGATCCTTGTGATCCAACAAGAAGTGAATTTTCATCATTTTCAAGAAGTGCATAAGGCGCTGAATTATTTTTATTTTCCCACTTTAAATCGATAAATTCTTTGTTTATAGTATCATATTTAAATAAATTTGTTTGATTAACTGCATAAATTTCCCCCTTCTTATCTTGTATAATTGAACGCATTTTGTTACGATAACCTAAATAAGATTCTTGTAATTGTCTTTTAAATAAGTTGGCTCTTTTTTTAATCTTAAATAATCCGTTGGTTGTCCCAGCCCATAAAAGTCCTGAATTATCTGTAAAAAATGTATTTATCCAAGTTTCGTTATCGCTAATTATTGTATAATTTTGAGGTAAATAAGTCTCTTTATTTAGATTATAAAATGATTTGTTTTGAGTTCCAATAAAGATGTTGTTGGTTTTATCTGCATAGAATGTTAAATTTTGTACACTATCCTGCCTAAATAAATTATTCATTAATTTAAAATTCCCGGAATCTTCATTAAATTTATACAGATTATTTCTTTCTATCAAATGTAGCCTGTTGTCAATGCTTAATATTAACACGTTATCCATAACGCCCTCTTTTATAACCTTTGTGCTTAATTTATTACCATCGTACTTTGCCTCAATAATTGTTATGTAATTGCCATTTAGCGTTTCACATAATAATTTTACATAAAAAGTGTTAGGTGTAGCTTCTACTATATCATTAACAATAAAAAGCATTCCATTTTTATTAACTTTTAAATCAAAATGCTGAAACTCAAAATTGCCAATATATTTACTTAATTTATCGGTATTATAACCCACCCAAATGTTATTTTTTTTATCCTTATATAATTTAGTGACATAATTAGAAGCTAATCCATTTTTACTTGAGCTTGTTATACTTTCACTCGAATTTGTCTTTGTATTTATAATATTTAAACCTCCTTTCGTACCTATCCATAAATTGTCATCTTGCACTATTAGGGTTTTAATATTATTGTTTACCAAGGATGGTGATGTAATAATTGTATAAGGTTTAAATTGGTAACCATCGTATTTAAAAAGTCCCCAATTTGTGCCTATCCATAAATAGCCTTGTGAGTCTTGGGCGATATCTAAAATATTGTGGTTTTGCAATTTGGTGCCACTAGTAACATTTTCAATAGTTGCAAATTCTTGAGCTTCTATAGTTATAGAAACAGAAAAAAGTATAAGAAATACTATGATTTTATACCAATCGAAAGACATTTTTTCTATTTAATTTACGATGATTCGTCCAATTCTTTATGCAATTTAGTTCATTTATTTAAACAAAAATATATTTAATATGTTAAAACGTTCTTTGTATATAATTGATATTTAATAAACTACATTATTATGTAGGTGCGCAACCAAAAATCATAACTTAACTTTAACATACAAAAAAATTCAACCCAATAACAAGGATGCCAGTTAAAAAAATTAAACTAAGTATTAAAATCAAAAACTAATATCTAACTAAAATTAAAAAATCATGAAAAAATTAAATTTATTGGCTTTGGCCTTCGTAATTGGAATCGCAAGTTTATTTGCAACAACATCAAATGGAATATTGGATATTCCAGTAAAACAAATTAGAGACCAAGTTGTGGACTTATTTAAAACGCCCGGTTTTGATGTTGAAAAAGATTATAATTTAAATATCATTTTCACCTTTAATTCAGAAGGTGCAATTGTGGTTCATAGTGTTTATTCTAAAGATAAAAATAAAATTGATAAAGATGTTATAAACTATGTTCATAAAACTTTGGATAACAAAATGATACAAACTCCTGGAGAATTGAATAGAGCATTTTCGTTGCCTTTAAGAATAGTGAAGAATTAACCAGGAAACTACATTTATATGTAGTTACATAACCTAAATTTCTAATATAAATTTACATTATAAAAAAATCTAACTAAAATTAAAAAATCATGAAAAAATTAAATTTATTGGCTTTGGCCTTCGTAATTGGAACCGCAAGTTTATTTGCGACAACATCAAATGGAATATTGGATATTCCAGTAAAACAAATCAGTGCGCAAATTGCAGATTTATTTAATTCTCCAGAATTTTATGTTGAAGATGATATGACCGTAAATATCCTTTTTACATTTGATTCAGAAGGAAAAATAGTTGTATTAAAGGTAGACTCGCAAAATAAAGATGTTTTAAACTATGTTGAAAAAACCTTGAATCACAAAAAAATACAAACTCCCGGAGAATATAATAGGGTTTTTACATTGCCTTTAAAAATTGAACAATAATTAAATAACCAATCATATTAATATTAAGATGTTTGGATTGAATCAAAAAAAAACTCTTCTGATAGGTCAGTCAGTCCCCTGCTTAAAGGAAGAGCTATTTTAAAAGTGCTTTAAAAAAATGTTTAACCAAAAAAAAATATCATGAAAAAATTAAATTTATTGGCTTTGGCCTTCGTTTTAGGGACATTGAGTTTATTTGCAACAAATATTTCTACAGACTATCCCATCATAAAAGATGTTAAACCTCCGGCAAAAAAATTGATATCCGATTTAACTATATTAGACTCAGGCATATTATATAATAAAGAAATTAATTTAAAAATTACATCTGCGTATAATTCTGAGGGAAAATTAGTAATTCTAGATATGCAATCTGAAAATGAAGATGTTTTAATGTCAATTCTTGAAACCCTGAATAATAAAAGGCGAATTTCTGCAATAAGGGATTATGCATATGAAATGCCGGATATAACAAGAAAGGAATGATTTTAACATTAAATAAAAAAACTCATGCCAATTGGCATGAGTTTTTTTATTTAATGAATAACCTGTTTTCTTAATCCTTATTTTTTACTTTTTTGATAAATAATAAATAGAGAAATGATATTTATCAAAAATAATCTTGAGAATAATCATTATTTCCCCCTTTTTTCTGAGATATTCACAAATTTAAGTAAAATTACCTGCCCCTCCTATTAGGCGGATTTCCTGAAGTTGAAGGACTTTCAGTTTTATGTTTCAACACATAATTGGCCATCATTTTTTCAATCAGCTCATCTTTGGTTAAATGATGGAACACCGTTTTAATTTTCTCTTTTAAATTGGCTGTAATTTCGTGGTCGGGTTTGGTTTTAAACAATTGTTTTGCCCACAAAATCATATTGTTTTCTTCAATGCTTTCTGAATCAGGTTTTTTGAATTCTTTAAAATAAATTCCCAATTCCTCTTGAAATTCCTTCAATTTTTCAATTTCTTCCTGCTGAATAACGGTTAAGGAAAATCCCTTTGCTCCTGCCCTGGCGGTTCTTCCGCTTCTGTGAACATATAATTCGGCAACATCTGGCAAATGGTAATTCACCACATAAGAAATTTCTTTGACGTCAATTCCTCTTGCCGCTAAATCTGTAGCCACTAAAATATGGATAAAACCTTCACGAAATTGGCCCATAATTCGGTCGCGAATGGGTTGCAACAAACTTCCGTGCAAAGCGCCGGAAGAAAATCGATTTATAGCCAAATTTTTGGCCAATTTATTAACAGCAGCTTTCGTTTTACAAAATATTATGCCACGTTCGCCTTCTTTGGAAGTTAAAAAATGCATCAACACCTCCAATTTTTCAATGGGTTCAACCACCAAATATTCGTGATCAATAGCCTGATTTCCCACAGTTTCCATATCGGCGCTCACCATAATTACGTGTTTGGACATATAGTTTTGCACCAATTGTTTGATGGTTCCCGGCAAGGTTGCCGAGAATAAAAATGTCCGCTTCTTTTTTGGCAATTCGGCGACAATTTCATCCAAACCTTCTTTTAGGGAAGTCACCATTTCGTCGGCTTCATCCAACACCAAATAATTGGCTTGTTTGATGTCTATCGCTTTGCGTTTGATCAAATCAATTAAACGTCCTGGCGTTGCAATCACAATGTGTGTGGTGTTGGACAAGCGTTCAATTTGCGGTTTTATGGGAATTCCGCCGCAAACTTCTGCAATGGAAATTTCAGGCAAATATTTGGAAAACGCTCCCATATTGCTGAAAATTTGATGTCCCAATTCTCTCGTTGGCACTAGAATAACCGCTTGGATATGTTGTTTGTCCAAATCAATCAATTGCAATAAAGGCAATCCGAAAGCCGCTGTTTTACCGGTTCCTGTTTTCGCCAAACCCACAAAATCATCTGTTTTATTCAGTAAAACCGGAATTGTTTTCTGCTGAATTTCTGTTGGTTCAGTTATATTTAAATCGGCCAGACTTTTAAGTAAAGATTCGGAAATTCCTAAATCGGAGAATTGTTTCGACATATTGTTAATTTGTGTAAAGGTAAATTGAATGCTATTTTATTTGAGATAAAAATTAATTAAAAATAAACCCATTATTCTATCGCTATTCTAACTTTTTTATTTTTTAATTTACTGTTATTCAGTATTTTAATCAGTTCATTTGCTTTTAAAGCTGGCACGGCCACAAAAGCGCAATCTTGTTTGAGCTCAATAATTCCCAATTCATCGTTGCTTAGTTTTGCTTGTTTCAGGAACAATCCGGCAATATCACCTTTGGAAATCTTGTCTTTTCTTCCGCCAGAAATATACAAAGTTTCCCATTTGGAAGATTTTGGAGTTGGTTTATTTTTAAGGATTTCAATCTCAGCATCAGGCGTAAATTCCGATCTTTTTTCTTTTTCCCATTGAATTACATACGCAGTTCCTTTGGCGTTCATTCGGGCTGTTCTTCCGTTTCTGTGCGTAAATTCATCCAGCTTTAATGGAAGCTGATAATGTACAATATATTTTATTTCAGGAATATCCAATCCTCTGGCTGCCAAATCTGTAGCTACAATAACCTGATGTGTTCCATTGCGAAATTTTATCAAAGTTTTTTCCCGGTCTTTCTGTTCCATTCCGCCATAAAAACAACCGTGTTCAATTTTATGGTCGTTCAAAAAGTCACTCACCATTTCAATAGTATCCCTAAAATTACAGAAAACAATTGCGGGCTCATTTTCAATATGGCAAAGCGTTTTCACCAAAGTTTCCAATTTGTCTTTTGTGGGAGAAATCACTGTTTTTATTTTTAAAAGAGGCGCTTCTTCCCCTTCTACTTTCAAATAATTGATGGTGGTTGGATTTGTCAATCCAACAAATTTTGGAATTTTTAAACTTTGCGTGGCCGAGGTTAAAATGCGTTTATTCACTTTTGGCAAAGCTAAAATGATTTCTTTCATTTCTTCCTCAAAACCAATTTCTAGTGATTTGTCAAACTCATCCAGCACCAACGTTTTGATATTTTGGGTTGAAAAAGTGCCGCGTCGCAAATGATCCGCAATTCTTCCCGGCGTACCTATTAATATGGCCGGCAAATGGTTCAACTCAATTTTATCTTTTGAAAATGGGCGTCCGCCATAAACCGCATTGGCTTTAAAACCCGTTCCCATTTCTCGCGTAACTTGTTCAATTTGAATGGCCAATTCTCTGGAAGGCACAATAATTAATGACTGAACTTCTGCACAATCCGCATCCAATTCCTTAATTATCGGCAGTAAAAACGCCAATGTTTTTCCGGTTCCTGTTGGAGACAATAAAACTATATTGTTGTTTGAATTTATAGCAATTTCTGCTTCTTGCTGCATTTCATTGAGCTTTTTAATACTCAATTTGTCCAAAATATCTTGTTGATCTTTAATGATGTTTGCCATTTGGCAAAAGTACGGCGAATTAAAGTAAAAATTTTGCCAAAGTTTTTTTAGCCATATTTTTAAATTACAGAAATAAAAAAATGCCCAACAATCATTGTTGGGCATTTTACAAACATTTATTTGGTTTTTTATTTTTTGATGTCTTTCTCCGTTTTAGTATTGATAAACTGATTAATCGGATTTCCATCTGCATCAATTTCAATAATTTTATCGAAACCTAGCTCATTTAACTTACTGGAAATCTTTTCTTTATCGCCAACCATAAACCAATTTACGGCATTTGGTTTTACCGCTTTTTTGCTTACGCTTTGTAATTCAGTTAAGGATAAGCTTCTAACATTTGCATCATATTTCTGATAATAATCATCGGGCAAGTTGTATTTTACCAAATTATAAAGGGAACTATTTACTGAGGCATTGGTTTCCCATTGTCCGGGTAATTTTAATACTTGATTGGTTTTTACTTTATCCAATTCTTTTTGGGTAGCCGGTTTTGTGGTCACGAATTCAGAAATTTCTTTTCGAAGTTCTTTAACAGATTCTGCCGTTTTATCTGTTTGTACCGGTGCATACAATAAAAACGGACGTTCTTGCTGTGCATCCATCACAAATCCTGCGGCACCATAAGCCCAATGCTTATCTTCCCTTAAATTCATATTAATTCTTGACGTAAAATCGCCACCTAAAATGCTCACCATTTGTTCCAGGGCAATTTCTGAAAAAGCGCCATATTTCTCCGTAAGGTGTCCTGCAATAATAACAGATTGTTGAGATTCAGGTCTGTTCATCAAATACAAAGTATTCTTAGTGTTTACTTCAGGTTTGTTGAATACAATAGTTGGCACATTTCCTTCTTTCCATTTTCCCAATGATTTCTCTAATTTTGATTTTAATTCTTTCATATCAACATCGCCAGTTACAATTAAAGTCGCATTGTTGGGTTTCATCCAAGTATCATAAAACTTAACAATGTCATCTCTGGTTAATTTTTCAACCGTGGTTTCGTAACCAGTTCCCGTATATGGATTGCTGTAAGGATGTCCTTCGCCATAAAGGTATTTATTCATCACTCTTAATGCCATTGTTATTGGCTGTGATTTTTCGTTTCTAATGCCGTTTATCTGTTCAGTTCTCAATCTTTCAAATTCTTTTTGAGGAAAGGCCGGATTTAAAATAACATCGGAAAACAGCGCCAAACTTGCATCAAAACTAGGTTTTAAGGTATTCATATAAACATTGGAAATATCCTGGTCTGAATAAGAACTTAAATTAGCGCCCAATAATTGTAATTTTTCGTTGATTTGCAATGCGTTCAATTCCTTTGTTCCTTCATCCAACAAATTCATTGCCAATGCAGCGGTGCCCGGACTTGAAATATGATCCGATTTATAACCTGCATTTACCATTAAATTCATTACTATTGTTGGAACTCCTGCTCTTTTTGCCAAAATAATTTTTAGTCCGTTAGATAATTTTGCACGCTCCAATTCGGGAAAATTGGCACTTTTTGGTGTTCCTACTGTCGGAATTTTTGTTCTGTCAACAGTAGATTTTACAACACTATATTCAGGAAAAGGATTGCATATTAACGTGTGTTTTCCTTTGGTTAGCCATTTTTGGGCGGTAGCTTTAAGATCTGCTATGGTAGCGTCTTGTACAAATTCAAGCGTTTTTTTGTAATTGGACGCATCACCAAAATAAGTTTCATTTGAAGCTAAAATATCTGAAGTTCCCCCAAAACCGCCAATGCGTTCCAAACCTTTTATAAAGCTAGCAAAATATGATGCTTTCACTCTTTTTAACTCAGCATCAGTAGGGCCATTTTTTATAAAATTATCTAATTCAGCCAATAAAGTGGCTTTCACAATTTCAGCATTTCCGCCAGGTTTTACATTCACATAAGTAATAAAATTACTGGCAATTTCATCAGAAGCCTGAAAAGAAACTACAGAACTGGCTGTTTGGTCTTCATATACCAATTTTTTATACAACCTGGAATTTTTTCCGCTTGTTAAAATAGCAGAAATTAAATCAAGCTGCACATCTTCTTTATTGCCCAATTCCGGAGTGTTCCAAGCCAATAATATTCTGGTTTCCGGCACTCTGTCTTCATAAACTTGATAAGTATCACCATTATGCACAGGCACATTAACTTCTTGTCTTTCAATTGTTGGTCCGGATGGAATGTCTCCAAAATAACTTAAAACCTTCGCATAAATTTCCTGCGGATTCACATCTCCCGCAATCGCAATTACCGCATTGGCAGCGCCATAATACGATTTAAACCATTCGTGGACGTCGGCTACCGAAGCGGCATTGAGGTCTTCCATTTCCCCAATAACTGTCCAAGAATATGGATGTCCTTTGGGATACATCGCTTTTGTAAGCAAATCCCACTCTTTTCCATAAGGATTATTTTCACCTTGTCTTTTCTCATTTTGAACAACGCCTCGTTGTTCATCTAATAATTTCTGATCGATATTTCCCAATAAATGTCCCATACGATCAGATTCCAAAAATAAAACCTGATCCAATGCCGCAACGGGAACATTTTGAAAATAGTTTGTTCTGTCTGAATTTGTTGTGCCATTTACATCGGTTCCTCCAATTCTTTCCAAAGCCTGAAAATAATCATCCTTAAAATTCTCACTTCCATTAAACATCAAATGCTCAAACAAATGTGCAAATCCACTTTTTCCTAGTTTTTCATTTTTTGAACCTACGTGATACCAAACATTAACAGCCACAATCGGCGCTTTATGGTCTTCATACACCAATAATTTAAGTCCGTTTGGCAATACAAATCGCTCATAAGGAATGTTGATTTCGCTAGCTTTAAATTCAAAAGTTTGCGCTTGCTGATTTTGCAGTCCAAAAATCAGCAAGAAAAATAATAGTGACAATTTTTTCATAATTTTTGTAATTAGTTGAAATTTATTTTGAGTTAAAATAGCGGGGAATTAAAAGTAGTTAATTTTTTTTGACTTTTGCGAATTATTTTTTCATCGGCTAAATAATACCAAATTCATTTATAATTTAGTCCAAAACAGCCCTGGTATAATGCCCATATAGTGTGAAAATAGTACAATTTATTGGACTATATGGAGCACATAATCGGTATAATTCAAAATGAGTTTAAAATGAAGCTAAAAAAAATAAATAACAAAAAATCCCCAGATAAAATTATCAAGGGAAAAGCTATTTATCAGAAGAAATCTGACTAAAATTAGTATTGACGGCTAAGTTCTATTTGCATCAGCATTTGCGTTAGGGATTGCAGTGAAAATCCTTTTTTAAAGCTTTTTAGCTTAAAAAAGATTGTAACGAAAAGCCCGACCCGCCAGCTGGCGGGAAACGCCCACCGAAAAGGCAGGCAGGCCCAAAACAACTATATATAAATTGCTGATCTTATTAGAATTAAACCTTACTGACAAAATAAATTAATCTTCCGGCGGCCGGCCATAAACTTCTTCAAAAACGGTATCAAAATTATCGCGTAAATACAAACGCAGTTTTTTTCCGTAGTCGTCTTTCAGCCAATCGGCAAAATTTGTGGTGCTTTTGCTGATGCATTTGGTGTAATGATGAATTCTGTATTCAATATCTTCCCCTAATTTATTGGCCAAAATTAAAGCGTCATAAACATCTTCACTGTTTTCAACGCATATTTTGGCGTGCTGCGCAATGGAACGTTCCAAAACAACTTTTGAAGACTCTCCTATTTTAACGGCATCTTTATAAGTTTGTTTGATGTCAAAATGCACAGTTTGTGAGTTTGAAAACTCCGTACGAAGTTCTGCTGGCATTTGATATTCAAAATTGCTTTCCAATTCTTCATCATTCAGCAATTTATCCAAATAATAATTTGGTGAAGTAAAAATGCTTTGCCAGTTTAAATCGGCGCCCCACGGACCAAATCGGTGAAAATTATTTCCCAAATCAATCACGTTAAAGGTATTTTTAGTTTTTAAAATACGAGAACCGCGTCCAATCATCTGATAATATAAGGTCAACGATTTTGTGGCTCTATTTAAAATAATGGTATCAACCGTTGGCTCATCAAAACCGGTAGTTAAAATACTCACCGAAGTTAAAATGGCATTTGGCGTTTTTTTAAACCACTTTAAAATAAATTCCCTTTCCTTTTTTGTGGCGGTATTATCTAAGTGTGCAATGGTATAACCCGCCGCCCTAAACATTTCATAAACATGTAAGGAAGTACTGATTCCGTTATTGAAAATTAACGTTTTCTTTCCTTTGGAATGCTCTTCATAAGACGACAATAATTTGCCCAACATATCATTGTTGGAATACAAATCTTCGGAAGATTTTACCGTATAATCGCCATTGGCGCCAACAACCAAGGATGTTAAGCCAACATTGTATAAATAAGTATTTGCGCGTGACAAAAATTCGTTTTGTATCAAAGATTCTATGGTTTCACCAACAATCAGTTCATCGTAATTGTCGTTCATTGGCAATTGCATATTCGAACTTAGCGGAGTTGCGGTTACGCCTAAAAAAAACGACTTGTTGAAAAACTTGAATAGTTTTGTGAAGGAATTGTAATGTGCCTCATCAATTATGACCAAACCAATATCAGAAATATCGAGTTTGTCATCATTCAATCGGTTATTTAAAGTTTCCACCATCGCCACAAAACAGCTGTAATTTTCCTGGTCGTCTAAATTTGCCTTGCTGTGGATGACTTTGTTGTTAACGTTAAATTCCGTAAGCATTGTTGAAGTTTGCTTGCACAATTCAATACGATGCGTTAACACCAATACTTTTTTGTTGTGATGCTTCAAATATTGTCGAACAATCTCAGAAAAGATCACCGTTTTTCCGCCGCCAGTAGGCAATTGGAATAATAAATGGTAATCTTCCGGCTTATCTTCAAAGCATTTAAAAATTTTGTTGATGGCTTCTTTTTGATAGCTGTATAAATCTTTACCGGCTTTTCTTTCTTCTAATTCTGTGGCTGTTATGGACAAATTTTTTGGTTTTATGACCAACAAAAGTACCGCCTTTTTAGGGTTTTTTCCCTATGATTTAAAATTATTTTTATTCAGTCTAAATTTAAGGATATTAAAAAAAAATGTAATTTATTGATTGTTAGTTGTTTAAGTGTTAATTTGTTTAAAAAAATAAAATTGAAATATTTTTATCAACAGGTGTTTATTTAAACGAGTTTAGACACTTAAAATAGTTCTGCTACTTTTAGTGAATTTATTAATTGAATGAATTTTTTCTTAGTGAACCTTGTGAAATAGTTATGACACAGAGCTGCGCAAAGAATCACAAAGATTCACAAAGCTATTTTTAAGAGCTCCTGTTTATGTGGAAAAGCTAAAGAATTTAACTTTAGGCATTTTAGGCACTCCAAACTTTAGGCACTTTTTTAAATGCGATATTCCTAAAAAATTATCTCGAGTAATTTGGAGATTCTTTTGTGATGGTTACATTGTGCGGATGGCTTTCGCGCATTCCGGCAGCGGTAATTTTGACAAACCTGGCTCCTTTTTGCGCTTCAATATCTTTTGCGCCGCAATAACCCATTCCGGCACGCAAGCCGCCAATAAACTGAATCATTGTTTCATTTAATTCCCCTTTGTAAGGAACTCTCCCCACAATTCCTTCAGGAACTAATTTTTTAATATCGTCTTCAACATCCTGAAAATAACGGTCTTTTGAACCTTGCTCCATCGCTTCAATGGAACCCATTCCTCGATACGATTTAAATTTTCGGCCTTCATAAATAATGGTTTCGCCAGGCGACTCTTTTGTGCCAGCCAATAAGGACCCCAACATCACGCAATCGGCTCCTGCTGCAATGGCTTTGGGAATATCTCCCGTATAACGAATACCGCCATCGGCAATTACGGGAACTCCCGAGCCTTTAATGGCATTCGCCACCTCAATAATGGCTGAAAGTTGCGGAAAACCAACACCAGCAATTACACGGGTTGTGCAAATTGAACCCGGTCCAATTCCTACTTTTACGGCATCGGCGCCAGCTTCAACCAAATATTTTGCGGCTTCGCCAGTCGCAATATTGCCCACCACAACATCAATAGTAGGAAAAGCACCTTTTATTTGTTTCAAAACAGTCACCACGCCTTTGGTATGTCCGTGCGCCGTATCAATAATTAACGCATCAACGCCGGCTGTTATTAAAGCCGAAGCCCTTTCAAGCGCATCAGCGGTAACGCCAATTGCGGCTGCAACACGCAAGCGGCCGTATTGGTCTTTATTCGCGTGTGGGTTTTCCAAAACCTTGATAATATCTCTGTAAGTGATTAAACCAACCAATTTATAATCGGCATCAACCACCGGCAATTTTTCAATTTTATTTTCCTGAAGAATCAATTCTGCCTGTTTTAAGGAAGTGCCAGCAGCAACAGTAATCAGGTTTTTAGAAGTCATTACTTCAGAAATTTTACGCTTGTTGTCTCCTTCAAAACGCAAATCCCTGTTGGTGATAATCCCAATTAATTTTCCGTCTTTATCAATAACCGGAATTCCCCCAATGCCATATTCTTTCATTAAGCTTTTAGCCACAAATACCGTTTCGTCTTTGGTAATGGTAATGGGTTCTAAAATCATACCCGATTCTGAACGTTTCACTTTTTTGACTTCTGCGGCCTGTTTTTCAATGGACATATTTTTATGCAACACGCCAATTCCGCCTTCACGAGCCATGGCAATTGCCATATTCGATTCGGTAACCGTATCCATCGCTGCGGAAACGATTGGCACATTTAAGGTGATGTTTTTAGTGAATTTTGTTTGCGTACTTACCTCTCGTGGCAAAACTTCTGAAAATGCCGGAACTAACAATACGTCGTCGTAGGTTAAACCTTCACCTACAAATTTTGAAGAATCTGAAATCATAATGCAATCAACTTATAAATTAATTGCGTGCAAATTTAGACTATTTAATTTAAATAGCGCTATTTATGGTTTTTTTGAAAATAAAATTTGGGTTATAATCGCGATTGTGGCCGACACAAAACTAAAAGTCATCAATATTCCGGAGAAAATTATCACATATTTAAACCAAGTTATACCGCTCCAAAGCAAATAAATACCACCAAAAGTTAAAATGATGGACAAGAAAGGTTCAATCATTAAAAAATATTTAAACTTTTTATTGATAGATGTTGTGGAAAGAATTAAGGACAGCAAAAAGAAAATGACCGACAAAGAAAGAATGTGGTTGTGAACGATGGTCAAAATTTCACTTTCACTTTTTTTGAATTTCATCACTTCAGCTGCTTCATCATTCTCATTTCCTAAATAATGGGTTTCAATTTCCGAAGAATTCATAGAAGTGGTGTTGTTCACAAAACTCAATCCTCCGTAAAAACCAACGCTAAGCACAATCATAAATACTAAAATAAGTGATTTTATTTCTTTTGGAAATTGATGTATAAGTCCGTGAATTTGCATTATAGTTGTTTTTTATTGTGTAAAATTGTTACTGTTTTCAGCAATTTATTTACTTCATTGGTTATCGATTTCGCTGAAATTGTTGCTCCGGAAATTGCTGCAATATCCTTTTGATAGACTAAATTTTCAGTTGTTTTTTTTCCGTTAAACTGGTTCAACCAGCGCTTGCTTCCCACTTCACTTCCGTGATCTTCCCTGTAAACCAAAACTTTCACTTTTGAAACGATGAGATCTTTGTCAAAAATAACCATAAAATCGAAATAATCAGCTTTTCCAAAAGCTTGTCCCAAATAATAATAGCCTGTAATTTTATCGTCGTTTTTTATTTTGAAGAAATTGGTGTCGTCAATTTTTATTGGAAGCGTTTCGTTGATTTCTTTTGAAACAGCAATCGGCTGCTTTGAATATTTTTCGATATTAAATACTGTTTTTATTTCTTTTTCAATTAAGGCTTCTGTCTTTTTGCTTGTAGTAAAGCTTGAAATTATAAGTGCTAAAATTGTTAAAAAAGCGAGTTTTTTCATTTTATAATAGTGTTAAAATAATGATGATTAAATTAGGCTGCCTAAAAAGTTAGCTTAACCGCAATGTTCGCAAAGAAGGCGCAATGTTCGCAATGTGTTATTTTTTTTAAAATCAGCAATTGCGTTCCTTGCGAAAAACCTAGCGTCCCTTGCGGTTAAAAAATGAAATCTTTTTATACAGCCTAATTATAATTTATGTTTTAGAATGAAACCGCAACGCCGGCATTAAATTGTTTTGCTGTATCACTTCCGGCAACTGCATTGTTCATTAATTGATAATCTACTTTAAAAGCAGCGCCATTTGCCACTTTATAATTCAATCCAAAAATGAGCTCATCCCTGTCAAAAGCATCATTGGCCACTAAAATTCCCGCGGTGCTTGCGTGGGTATTGTGCTTTTCATAACGTAAAAACGGTGTCAGTTTTTCTACGCCCTTTAAATCAAAACTATAAGCCACTTCGCCATAAAAACCATACATTTCAGAGCCTAAGTCTTTTCCTGTTAACAGATTATAATCTTCTGTATCTGTTAAATTTGTGTGAATGTACTGACCACGTAACTCCAAATTATGGTATTTGTAGCGTGCATCCAACCCTATCATTGAAATACCCACTGTTGATGCTTCAATGGAAGAATCATCAGTTTGGGTTTTTCCAAAATAACCAGACAGGCCAATTCTTAGTCCGGAAATTCCATAATAATCTACTTTTGTTGATAAATTTGGGGAATTCACTACCGATTCCGCCCCTTTTTGTCGGCCTTTTCTCAATCCGTCAGTTCCTCGCAATGTGCCTGCACCGGCTTCATAGGATTTAAATCCGTTAAATAAATACGCTTGATATTTTAGCGAAGCATTGTCTAATTTACCGGAAACGCCCACCCCTATTTCTCTCCAGGTTGTTGGCACAATATAATTATCTACATTCGGACGTTCAACGCCATAATAAGTTGTTGGCTCGTGAATTTCATTGATAATTCCCATCGGCACTAACATTAAACCTGCTAAAACATTGAAATTTTCGTTTGCTTTGTATTTTAAATACGCTTGTTCAACAAAAACTTCTTCTACATGCTCATATTCAATTTCCGACATAAAACTTACTTTGTCGTTAAATTTGTATCCTAAAAATACCACCATTCTGTGAACATCCAATTTTCCGGGTGTTGAACCGTCAGGTTCATTATAATCTATTTGGGCATAACCGCCGATAGAAATGCCTTCTGAAATTTTTGCTCCTAATTCTTGGTTGCTTTGGTCTGAATTTTCTTGAGAAAACCCTACGAAACCAATTAATAATATTGCCACTAATCTAATATTTTTCATTTTTTTTATTTGAATTAATTTATTTTTATTTAGAACGATTATAAATAATAGCACAAAAATATATAAGATCAAAGAAATAAAAAAGCTTTATTTAGAATAATTATAAATAACCTGACTTATGTCATCTTTTCAAAAAAACAAAAAAATTAAATGATTGAATGTGTGATAATTAACTTTATAAGAAAATCTTCAAAGCTTCATTGTAAGCGCTTTCAAAACTCATCGCATTGATATTTGTGGTAGCTTTTTGCTGATTAAAGTAGGAAACCAGTTTTTCAGTAGGCATATTTCCGGTAAGATCATCTTTTGCCATCGGACAACCGCCATAACCCATAATTGCACCATCAAATCGGTTACAGCCAGCTTTGTACGCCGCATCCACTTTTTCAAACCAAGAAGTTGGCGTTGTGTGCAAATGCGCACCAAATTCAATGGTTGGATAAGCTGGAATTAAATTTGAAAAAAGATAATCGATAATTTTTGGTGTTGAACTGCCTACAGTATCGGACAAGGATAAAATTTTAACGCCCATTTTCGACAGTTTATCCGTCCAGTTTGAGACAATTTCCACATTCCAGGGATCTCCGTACGGATTTCCAAAACCCATCGATAAATACGCGACCACTTCTTTATTGGTTTTTGTAGCAATGTTTAAAATTTCATTTAAAATTTCAATAGATTCAGCAATTGTTTTACTGGTATTCCTCATCTGAAAGTTTTCAGAAATTGAAAAAGGATAACCCAAATAAGTAATTTCCTCAAATTTAGAAGCCTCCTCTGCCCCGCGAATATTGGCCACAATGGCTAATAATTTACTTTCGGTTTTGCTCAAATCGAGTTTCGAAAGCACTTCCACGGTATCTCTCATTTGAGGAATCGCTTTTGGTGAAACAAAACTGCCAAAATCTATGGTGTCAAAACCCACCCGCAACAAAGCGTTTATGTATTGTGCTTTGGATTCCGTAGAAATAAAATGCGATTTTATGCCTTGCATGGCATCTCTAGGACATTCTATGAGTTTTACTTTTTTCATTCAGCCCAAATATACAATATCCTGTTAAAAAAAGAGGATGAAAAAAGCCATTCCCACAAAAACCAAAATTTTTACCCACTTTAATTTTGTGTTAAAGGTTGGATTGCTGTTTAAGTAAGCAGCAAATTTCCCTGCCATTATGGAAACTATTGAAAAAATGATGAGCGATTGAATGATAAATAATGTTCCCAAAACATAAAATTGAATCACCGTATTTTGCGTTTCGCTGTACAAAAACCCCGGAAAAAATGCCAAAAAGAAAATGGAAACTTTCGGATTTAAAACATTCATGATAAATCCCTGTTTGTACAAATTTAAAAAACTCTTTTTTTCAACCTTGGCATTTAAAGATACTTCTTCGTTTGAATTAAAGGTTAAATAAGCCAAATACAACAAGTACAATGCGCCAAACAATTTGATGGTAAAATAGATATTTTCCGACTGTTTTATGAGCGCTGAAACGCCAAAAGCCACCAAAGAAGTATGAATTAATATTCCTGAAACCAAGCCGAGCGAAGTTACAATTCCGTATTTTTTGCCGTTGGTCATACTTTGCACCAACACATAAATAATATCGGGTCCCGGCATAACGGTAAGCAACATAGAAGCTACCAAAAACGACCCTAAAATTTCGTAATTCATTATAATTTTTTACAATTTCAAAGTTATCATTTTTCAGCAAACAAAAAAACTTGTTTCAGCATCTTAAAATAGCCAAGCCAACTATTAAAATACCGAAACAAGTTATAAATTTGAGTTGTTTTAAAAATTAAAATTTAAAATTCAATCCAGCTTTAAAATTTCTGCCTTTTGTGGTGTAACCAATGGTTTCCACATAATTTTCATTAAAAATATTGTTGGCGCTGACGAATAGCAAAACCCTGTCTTTTATCAAAT
This sequence comes from Bacteroidetes bacterium HGW-Bacteroidetes-3, assembly GCA_002842505.1. Classification (GTDB taxonomy): domain Bacteria; phylum Bacteroidota; class Bacteroidia; order Flavobacteriales; family Flavobacteriaceae; genus Lutibacter. The sequence goes on from PHDE01000025.1 coordinate 24,627, forward strand.
GATGGCTCGCAAATAAATCGACCAAACTGTAGGCTTTTAAATTAATATTGCTTCCGGTTCCCCATTGGTCGAAATAAGTTCTTTTTGAAATATTATTAAAACGAACCGACAAATACGTGTTTTTTAAGCTGTTGGTTTCAATTAATGCCGTAAACTTATGCTTAGGAATATAATCAGTATCAGCATTTTTATAAATATATGTATGCCCAAATCTGGCGGTGATTCCTTTAAAAATTTCAGTTTTAATTTCTGTTTCAACACCTCTTGCATTCAATTTTTCTTTGGAATTTGAATAAGTCACAAAATCGGGTAAAATAATGGCATTTTCTTCTTCTCTGTAAAAGAAAACTGAATTAACTTCCACCTTCTTTTTTAAGGAATAAATAAATCCAAACTCCAAACTTTTATCTTCTTCTGGATTTAAATCCATATTTCCGAATTGTGAAAACAATTGGTAAGTGCTCGGTGCAATAAATGCGGTGCTTAAAGAAGAGATAATCCTAAATTTATTTGAGAAATTATAGGAAGGATTCACGTTATAAACCCAATGGTTTCCATATTCACTATGATTATTTAGGCGTGCGCCGGCATTAATATTGAATCCTGACAATGAATTATAAACCGCCGTAAAATAAGGATCTAAAGTATTATAATTTGCCAAACCTTCGCTAATATCGCCATACGGACTGTTGGTTTGGTTGCTTTGTTTCTGATAATTTACGCCGGTAATCAACTGAAAACTATCTGAAAATTTATAATCATTTATCACATCCGCAACATAAGTTTTTCCGGTATATTCAAAATGATCCGTAGCATTTGTCCAGCCGTTAAAAATATCCAGTATTCTGTCATTTTTGTTGTAAGATGCGGTTGCAGACAACATTCCTTTTTCATAATTAAAGTTCGAGGAAAATCCAAACCGAAGCTGCTTATTTTCGCCATTATTGATATTGGAATCCGAGAATGCGCCGCCATCAAAATCATACACATCTTTGTCGTAATTACTAAAAAGCTGAACGTTAATCTTTTCATTAAATTTGTAGCCCAAACGCACAAAAGAGTTTGTTGCTTTAAACACGTCACTTTCAAATTTTGTGACGCTTTTTTCATCGCTGGCATCAGACAATCCTTCCACATTGGTAAAATTTCCTGAAGCCAAATAACTGAATTTCTTAACAATGCCGTTAAATGTAATGTTTTGGTTGAAGTCGTTAAAGTCCAATTTTGTGTCGTTTTGCGAATTGTTGGTTCCAGCCGAGATTTCGTAATCCAAAGAAATCGGTTTGTCCACAGGCTGTTTCAACTTGATATTGATAACGCCCGTTGCGGCGCCAGAACCATACAATGTACTTGCCGCACCGTTCATCACTTCAATGGATTCAATTTGGTTTAGCGAAAGCAAACGCAAGTCGAACGTGGTGTTTACGCCCGATGGATCGCTTACCGAAACGCCGTCAATCAACACAATTACGTGGCGATCGCGTCCGCCTCTTATGTAAATGCTTTTGTCTTTTCCGGCTGAACTATTGGCACCGTTAATGGTGATTCCCGCAATATTGTCCAGAATATTCGCAACGGATTTCCCTTTTTGATGCTCAATTTCTTCTGGGGTAATTTGGTAAATAATTTTACCTACCAATTCTTTTTTAATGGCAAATTTTGTGGCGGTAACCACCACTTCGTTTAATTGCTCAATGCTGTCATTTTTTTGTTGGGCGGTTAAGTTCGTTAGTGCAAAAAATAAGCATAACGCACTTGCGTGAAATGAAATTTTTTTCATTTTTTTGATTTATAAATTAATAAATAAATCAGGTAAGTTTTCAAGTACAGAAAAACCATACTCAAACCATTCTCCCGAAAGTTTGAACTATCTCGATTTTGGCAGGTCTCCTGGCTCGCGTATTGTTATTCACCTTCCCGTCCTGAACGAACAGTGGCTTAAAGCTAATAACAACCGCCAATTTCTTGGCTAAGCTTACAGTTGCGGGAACAGCTTCGGATTTAAACCGAATTCCCTTTTCACTTGGTTATACAGAAGTATAAATAAGAACCATAATCTGGCGTAAAAGTAATTAATTTAATAGAATTGTACCCGTTAAATTTTGAAAATATTACATTTGTCAAAAAATATTTTTAATGAAGTTGTTCCTTTCAAAAATTTTCGCACTTGTTCTTTTAACGCTGCTTTTTTCCTGTAAAAACGATCAAAAAAGCGTTGTGGCAGAAGTAAAAACAAACACCGAAAGCACCCTAAAGTATGCGAAAGGATTTGACATTCAGCATTTTAAAAATTACACAAAACTTACCATAAAAGCACCTTACCAAAATTCAACAGAAACCTTTGAGTTTGTGCTTACTAAAACAAAATTAAATCACGATTTAAACACCATCAAAATTCCCGCAAACTCCATTGTGGTCACCAGCACCACGCATATTCCAATGCTCGAATTGTTAAATGTTGAAGATAAATTGATTGGTTTTCCCAATACCGATTACATTTCATCGCCAAAAACAAGAAGTTTAATCGATAATGGTTTTATCAAAGAACTTGGACACGAGGAAAGCATCAACACCGAATTATTACTCGACTTAAAACCCAATTTGGTGGTTGGTTTTTCTCTAAATAGCAACAATAAAATGTTTTCGGTTATTCAAAAATTGGGAATTCCCGTGATTTTAAATGGCGATTGGCTGGAAGAAACGCCGCTTGGACGCGCAGAATGGATCAAGTTTTTTGGCGTTTTGTTTGATAAAGAAAAAATGGCGGACAGTCTTTTTAACGACATCGAAAAGAGTTATTTGGAAGCAAAAAAAATCGCTTCAAAAGTGAAGGAAAATCCTACCGTAATTTCGGGCGGACTTTTTAAAGATGTATGGAATTTGCCTGCGGGCGATAGTTTTGAAGCCGCTTTTTTGAAGGATGCAAACACAAATTATCTGTGGAAAGATTCCAAAGGAAAAGGAAGCCTTTCCTTAAATATTGAAAATGTGTTCGAAAAAGGAAAAGATGCCGAATTGTGGATTTCCCCAAGTTACTATAAAACCTTGGAACAGCTTAAGAATGCTAGCGATATTTATGCAAAATTCAATGCTTTCCAAAACAAAAATATATTTACTTACGTGAATAAACAAGGTGAAAAAGGCGGCATTATTTATTTTGAACTCGCTCCTGCCCGACCCGATTTGGTTTTAAAAGATCTGATTAAAATTGCGCATCCTGAATTGTTAAAAGACTATAAATTAACCTTTTATGAAAGGTTGAAGTAAACTTTACTGTTTAAAAGTTGAAATTTGTTGGTATTGCATTGTTTCTTTTCTCTATTCTTTTTTTCCGGACAATATTTAGCTGGTGCTCGTCTGTGACGAGTACCTACTTACTTGTGTGAACAAAGCAAAGCGTTTGTAACGCGGCTCTTATAACTTAAAATAAAATCACCATAAAGGGGTATATTACTTTTAAGAAAACCATACTATTAAAACAGAAGCATACTTTTAAATCATTAGCATATTTGTTATTATCCGCGTTGCAAACGCTATGTTTTTATATGCTAATTTAAATAGGTACTCGTCGCAGAC
>PHDE01000212.1 GCA_002842505.1 Bacteroidetes bacterium HGW-Bacteroidetes-3
GTAGAGACCATAAATCCCGATATGGAAGAAACTATTAAGGCTGGAGTGATTTCCAAGATGAATGAAAGAAAACAGATTACCGGTTGTATTATTGATGGACCTCTGGCTTTAGATAATGCCATTTCAGAATATGCTGCTCAGAAAAAAGGTATAACTTCACCGGTGGCAGGGAAGGCTGATATTCTGATTGTCCCTGATATTGCAGCTGGAAATATTTTTGGCAAGGCACTTACCTATTATGCCAATTATCAGGTAGGTCATGTATTAGTAGGCACAAAAGCTCCAGTAATAATACCCTCTCGAGCAGACAAAAGTGAGGTAAAATTAAATTGCATCGCCCTCTCTATCTTGTGCAGTAAGTAAAGGAGGAATATTTGCGATTCTTGGACCAAACGGCTCCGGAAAAACAACCTTAATTAAATGTTTGCTTGGTATGGTCATTCCAAATAAGGGGAAAATAAATTTCGACAAAAAAAGTGTTTTACATCAGTGGAAGTATAGGAATAATCTAAATTATTTACCACAAATAGCCAATTTTCCGCCAAACTTAACGGTCATCGAGCTTATCAATATGGTGAAAAATCTTCGACCGAAAGCATCAAATTCAGAAGAATTAATTGAACTTTTTGGGTTGAAAAGTTTTCTGGATAAAAAATTGGGAAATTTATCGGGCGGCACAAAACAAAAAGTGAACATTGTGCTGACGTTTATGTTCGACAGTGAATTAATTATTTTGGATGAACCCACAAACGGTTTAGATCCAATCGCATTAATTCATCTAAAGGAAATCATTCAGAAAGAAAAAAACAAAGGAAAAACCATCTTAATCACCACCCATATTATGAGTTTTGTGGATGAAGTGGCTGATGAAATTGTTTTTCTGCTCGATGGAAAAATTTATTTCAAAGGCACTATTGAAGCCCTAAAAAAGCAAACAAATAATGACAATTTAGAGTATGCCATTGCCAATTTAATAGCCAAACAATATGCTTAAAATATTAAAATACAGTTTTTACGATTTAATGCGCAGCCGTTGGAGTTATGTGTACTTTATGTTTTATTTGTTATTGGGTTTTGTGTTGTTATTTTTGAATAACGACGTAGATAAGGCCGTTATTACCTTAATGAATATCATCATTGTTTTAACGCCTTTGATAGGAACTATTTTTGGGGTGATGTACTATTACAATTCAAGGGAGTTTACCGAATTGCTTTTGGCGCAACCTATAAACAGAAGTAAAATTTTTATGGGGCAATATTTGGGAATTTCAATTTCCTTAACCCTAAGTTTGGTGTTGGGATTGGGAATTCCATTTGTTTTGTACGGATTGTTTAAATCCACCGCAATTTTCAATTTTACTTTGTTATTGGTGGTTGGTACTTTTCTGAATTTTATTTTTGTGGCCTTGTCTTATAATATTGCTCTTTCTACTGAAAATAAGATTAAGGGTTTTGGCTACGCTATTTTAATGTGGCTGTTTTTAGCTGTTATTTATGATGGGATTTTTCTGATCTCCCTTGTAGTTTTTAATTCATATCCGTTAGATAAATTTTCCTTGGCGGCAACGATGTTTAATCCGATTGATTTATCACGAATTTTAATTTTATTGAAGTTGGATATTTCGGCATTGTTGGGTTATACTGGCGCAGTATTCCGTAAATTTTTTGGAACAAATTTAGGAATGTTCATTTCTATGGCTGTTTTGGTGTTATGGGTAATACTTCCGGTACTCAGAATAAATTTAAAGCTTCGAAAAAAGGACTTTTAGAAAAATACCGTCAAAAAACGAACGTTTTTTGACGGTATTTTTTATCAAATTTAAGAGTTGTCAGCAATAATTAAGCCATTTAATTTACACCAAACTGCTTCCAAATCTTTCAAAAATTGTTTTGTCAAGATCTTCTCTGCAATCGGGATGTGCAATGTCTCTTAGCGCTTGCGAGCGTTGTTTCAATGTTTTACCAAACAAGTTGGCAACGCCAAACTCGGTAACAACATACCTTGCATGGGCTCTTGTGGTAACAACGCCAGCGCCAACTTTTAGTGCCGGAACTATTTTTGAAACACCTTTTAAAGTGGTGGAAGTAATGGCGATAATTGGTTTTCCGCCTTTTGATAAAGCGGCACCACGCATAAAATCCATTTGCCCACCAACTCCCGAGAACATTCTCAATCCAATAGAATCTGCGCAAACCTGGCCGGTAATGTCTATTTCTATGGCCGAATTGATGGCGGTAACTTTTGGGTTCTGGCGAATAATGGCTGTGTCATTCACGTAGGTGATGTCTAACATTTCAATTTCTGGATTATCATCCATAAAATCGTACAAACGTCGGGTTCCCATTGCAAATCCGGAAACTATTTTACACGGATTTACTTTCTTTTTTGAGCCGTTAATCACGCCATTCAGCACCAAATCAACAATGCCTTCGGAAAACATTTCCGTGTGAATCCCTAGGTTTTTATGATTATTAAGATAGGTGAGCACTGCATTAGGAATTCCGCCAATACCCATTTGAAGGGTTGCGCCGTCATCAATAATACCTGCTATATTTTTGCCTATTTGTTCTTCGGCTTTGGATGGTGCGACCATATTCATTTCTTGAATTTCTTCAACAACTTCAACGCAGGCGGCAAAGTTTCTTAAATGAACCAGCGCATCGCCAAAAGTTCGCGGCATACGTGGATTTATTTGCGCTATGACTTTTTTTCCCATTTCAATGGCGGCAATTACTATATCCACAGAAACGCCCAAGGAACAAAAACCGTGCTTATCGGGAGGCGTAACATTCACCAAAACAATGTCTAATTCCATATATCCCAAACGGAACAAGCTAGGAATATCACTTAAAAAAACAGGAATATAATCAACCGTAAGTCCAACCATATTGCGAATATTTCCACCGATAAAAAATGCATGGGTGTGAAAACTTTCACTTAATTCAGGAGCCGTATAGCCGCATTCTCCTTCTGTATGCAAGTGCACAACTTCAACGCCCCTTAATTCGGGCGCACGGGCAACCATGGCTTTTATTAAAGTTTGAGGCGTGGCCGAACCGCCTTGAATTAATACCCTGTCACCAGATTTGATGAGTTTTACGGCTTCTTCAGCCGTCATGTTGTTTGGTAAATTCATTTTATTAAATTTTAAATAAACAGTTAATAAAGTTTTTTGTGCCTAAAAGTCCTTTTTTATTTTTATTTTAACTTTAAGTACTTTAACCTTCAGGCACTTTAGTACTTCTTAGTTATTTTTAATTTAACGGCTAACAAATTATCCCAAAAAACTTAATATAATACCCGCGGCAATGGCAGAGCCAATTACACCGGCAACGTTTGGCGCCATAGCGTGCATTAACAAGTAATTATTTGGATCCGATTTTAAGGCTTCGGCGTGAACAACTCTTGCGCTGTCAGGGACGGCAGAAACGCCAGCGGCTCCAATAAGCGGGTTAATTCTGTCTTCTCCTTTAAGAAACAGGTTCATAAATTTGGCAAAAAACAAACCGCCCATTGTTGCAATCACAAAAGAAATGGCGCCAAGCGCAAATATCATCATCGAATCTTTTGTGATAAAAATATCTGCCTGGGTTGAAGCCCCAACCGTTACCCCTAAAAGAATGGTAACGATATCAATTAATTTGGTTCTTGCGGTATCTGCAAGTCTTTCTGTTCTTCCGGATTCTTTAAGCAAGTTTCCGAAGAAAAGCATTCCCAACAAAGGCAAAGCGCTCGGAGAAATAAAGGTGGTTAATATCAACGCAACAATAGGGAAAATCATTTTTTCTTTTTGGGAAACTGCTCTTGGCGGCTTCATTCTAATTTTTCTGTCTTCTTTGGAAATGAGCAATCGCATTAAAGGCGGTTGAATTACAGGCACCAAAGCCATATAGGAATAGGCGGCGATGGCGATTGGACCAATAAG
>PHDE01000026.1 GCA_002842505.1 Bacteroidetes bacterium HGW-Bacteroidetes-3
GGATTTTCAAAATAGATTTGTTTTTTCAAACCTTCGGCATTTTGTAAAATCATATCAAAATCGCCCGGATTTTCAGGTGCATCTTTCATACGCACAACTTCCGTTGCTTTTTCAAAGAAATCCACAGCAATGTAAGCATCACGCTGAAAAAACCTTGTTTTGCGCATATTTTTCAATGAAATTCTGCTGGCGGTTAAATTGGCAACGCAGCCGTTTTCAAATTCAATGCGCGCATTGGCAATATCTGGCGTATCGCTTAAAATGGAAACCCCGCTGGCATTTACGCTTTTCACTTTCGATTTCACCACACTCAAAATAATGTCAATGTCGTGAATCATTAAATCCAACACCACAGGAACATCAGTTCCTCTCGGATTGAATTCCGCAAGTCTATGAGTTTCAATAAACATCGGATGGTGAATGGCGTCTTTAACCGCGGTAAAAGCCGGATTAAATCGCTCAACGTGACCAACTTGTCCTTTTACGTTGTGTTTTTTTAGAAGTTCAATAAGAATATCAGCTTCTTCAACGGTTTTGGTGATGGGTTTTTCAATAAAAACATGTTTTCCTTTTTCAATGGCTTCTTTTGCGCAATCAAAATGAGAAAGTGTTGGTGTCACAATATCAACAACATCAACAGCGTTAATTAATTCTTGGATAGAATCAAAAGATTTGTAGCCAAATTCTTTTTCAACTTTTTTGGCGTTTTCTTTGATGGGGTCATAAAAACCTATTAATTCATATTTTTCTGATTGATTTATTAGTTTTAAATGAATTTTGCCTAGATGTCCGGCTCCTAAAACTCCTGCTTTCAGCATAATTAAAGTATTTAATTTTATGTACGCAAAAGTAACAATCTTTAGGCATTTATTCCTATTTTTAGCAACTCAAATTTAATAATTGGTGAAGGACACGCTCAAACATAAAGGACTTAGAAATCAGTTGGTAAAAATAATTTCTGAAAAAGGAATAACCGATAAAAATGTACTGAATGCGATAGCAAATGTGCCACGTCATTTATTTATGGATTCCAGTTTTTCGGATTTCGCCTATCAGGACAAAGCGTTTCCCATCGCGGCAGACCAAACCATTTCACAACCTTATACCGTAGCGTTTCAAACAGAGTTGTTGCATATTAAGGAAAACCACCAAATTTTGGAAATTGGAACCGGATCTGGATATCAAACTGCGGTTTTGATGGAAATGGGCGCAAAAGTTTACACCATTGAAAGGCAGCAGGAATTGTTTAAAAAAACAAAATTATTTTTGCCGAAAATTGGCTACAAACCTAAAAAAGTAATTTTTGGCGACGGCTATAAAGGATTGCCTGAAGATGCACCTTTTGACGGAATTATAGTTACAGCAGGCGCGCCTTTTGTGCCAAATGCTTTGTTAAGCCAGTTAAAAATAGGAGGAAGGCTGGTGATTCCCATTGGTGATGAAGAACAAATTATGACCTTATTTATTAGAACCAGTGAAAAAGATTTTGAAAAACACGAATTGGGAAAATTCAAATTTGTGCCAATGTTAACCAAAAGGAATTAGTGTTTAATAAAGTGCCTGAAGTTAAATAGCCTTCATTTTATGAGTGATAAAATATTATTTCTTATCTGCTGCTTTATGCCAATATTGGGTTCTTCCCAACAACGCAAAACCTAAATAACCGCGAACTTTCAATTTATCCGGATTTTCTAAAGTAAGATAGCACTTGTATTCATTGCCTGTTTTTGGGTCAAGAATTCTTCCTCCATTCCATTCGTCACCATCTTTGGTCAGCCCGTTTATAATAACCATTCCCTTTAACGGTTTATTTTTATTGTCACCCTTACACTTTTCACAAACTTTATTTTCCTCACCTTTTTCCAATAATTTTATTATTTTCGCGTAAATTTTTCCTTCAACTTGATAAATTTCAACAATAGATCTTTCTTTTCCGGTTTCATCATCAATGGTTTTCCAATTTCCAATAATTGATTGCGAGTGGCTGTTAAAAGACAATATTAAAATAAAAATAAGCGGTAAGTATTTTTTTATCATAGTTTTAAAATAATTTGGCGTCAAATTGAAAATTCCATTTTCCCTGCACTTTTAAAACTTGCTCAATCACATCACGAACGCAACCGTTTCCGCCTTTTTTTTGAGAAATATATAGAGAAATATTCTGAATTTCTGAAACTGCATCTTTCGGACAGCAGGGCAATCCAGCTACTTTCATTACTTGATAATCGGGAATGTCATCACCCATATACAATACATTTTCGGGTTTTATATCATAAAGTGCTGTATAATCTTTAAACTGCGCTGTTTTTTGGTGAGTTCCCAAGTAAATGTCCGTAATTCCCAAAGCACTTAATCTTGCACGCACACCTTCATTGGTTCCTCCAGAAATTATGCACACACGATATCCTGAATTAACAGCTAGTTTAAGTGCATAACCATCTTTAATATTCATTTCACGCAGCAATTCACCAGTTTCGGTAACCCGTACATTTCCATTGGTCAGCACGCCGTCCACATCAAAAATGAAGGTGGTGATTTGCGGCATTATTTCTTTATAACTTTTTTCCATACGTATCGTAAATAGATTTTGTGAGCAATGTATAAATTTCTTGCTGATTTTTTGTTAGCATGGCGATATGTTTTTCAATAGTTTTGGTGTCGTTTCGTTTTGCGGGTCCGGTTTGTGCTTCAAAAGGCGACAAAGTAGTTATTTTATTGGCAGTTTCTTTTATTAAAGGAAGCAAAATTTCAAAAGGAACTTTATTTTGGTCACAAATCTCTTGTCCGATTTGATACAAATGATTCACAAAATTGTTCACAAAAACGGCAGCGACGTGCAAACTTTTACGTTGGTCGGAATTTATTTGATAACAATTTTTCGAAATTGATTTCGCTAAAGTTTCCAACAGCAATAAATCTTTTTTAGTTTCGGCTTCCACACAAATTGGAACATTTGAAAAATCAATTTTTCTTTCTTTGGAAAAGCTTTGCAATAAATAAAAAACGCCCTTGTTTGAAGTTGATTTGATTTCCTCCAAAGCCATACTGCCGGAAGTGTGTACCACCAATTTATCTTTAAAATTTAAGGCTGAAGAAAGCTCAGAAATGGCGTTATCAGAAACAGCAATAATATATATGTCGGCTTCTTTTATTTCCGACAAGTTGTTAGTGATGGAGGCGCTATTTTTAAAACAGTTAATTTTCTCGATGCTTCTATTGTATATTTGGACAACATTTACGGCATCGTTTTGCAACAATTCATTTGTTAAATGATAGGCCACATTTCCACCGCCAAGGATTATAATCTTAATCATAGTGCGAAGATAAATTATAAAAAGTTAAAAGTAAAATGATAAAAGTTAAAAGATGGAAGATGGAAGATGGAAGCAAAAAAAAGTTAAAAGTTAAAAGTTAAAAGTTAAATGTTAAAAAGATGGAAGACCGAAGTCGGAAGCCAAAAAAAGTTAAAAGATGGAAGATGGAAGACCGAAGACCGAAGTCGGAAGCCAAAAAAAATTAAAAGTTAAAAGATGGAAGACCGAAGACCGAAGACGGAAGCCAAAAAAAAGTTAAAAGATGGAAGATGGAAGACCGAAGACCGAAGACGGAAGCCAAAAAAAAGTTAAAAGATGGAAGATGGAAGACCGAAGACCGAAGACCGATGAACTTCCCTGATTAGTGTTGACCGGTTTTTACTTTCGATATAAAGCTTTTAATCCAAAAATGGGACCTAAAGCAAGAATCATAAACAAATAGGTCGGCGGTATGATATTTTGTAAAAAAGACACGAGTTGAATGCTTATGATTGTAATACCAAATCCAATGGCATTTACCAATGTTAATGAAGTTCCTTTGTTGTTTTGCAATGCATTTTGCGCCACTAAAGTTGAATATAGCGGGGAATCGGCCACCACATTAAAGCCCCAAAAAATTAAAAAAACCATAAATACAGGAAATGGAGCCATCAATAAAAATAGCGGTGATAATAAACAGCACAAACCAGATAGCAACAAAGCCAGCGCCGCAGTATTTTTAGCGCCAAAATATTGAGAGGTGTAACCTGCCAAAACACAGGCCAAGCCGCCAATTCCTATCACCACAAAAGCATAAAACGAAGTGTTTAAAATGGTGATATTGTGCAATGAGGCATAAAAAGTTAACAAAACTGGAACAAAAGCCCAGAAAGTATAGAGTTCCCACTGATGTCCGAAATAACCAAAAGCAGCTGCTTTTAAAGATTTATTTTTAAAAACGTCAAAAATAATTTTTAAATCAAAATGATGCATTCGTTGGTGATGTGGTCCGTCTCCCACAAAAATAACCAAAACAAGTCCGCCCAAAAATGCTAGGCCAGAAGTAGCTATAAAAACCCAAGACCAAGGCAATTCATTGCCCAAAATACTTTTTATCAAATGCGGTAAAGCGGTACCAACTACAAGCGCACCAACCAAATATCCGAGTGATTTACCCAAACCTTTTTGGTAATAATCTGACGCAATTTTCATTCCTACAGGGTAAATACCCGCCAAACTAAATCCTACTAAAAATCGGAAACAGAGCAACAATCCTAATTTATCGGCAAAAAACAAACCCATTATATTAAAAAGTGCGCCAAAAGCAGCACTGATAAAAAATAATTTTGAGGGTGAAAATCTATCAGAAAGACTTAAAACAGCAAAAATTAAAGTGCCTGAAATAAAGCCTAATTGCACGGCAGACGTTAAAAATCCCAAGCTGCTTGTTGGCCAATGGTATTTAGTAATTAATTGCGGTAACACGGCATTGCCGGCAAACCATAATGAAGTGCAGCAAAATTGTGCAATGACAATGATAGGTAATACGTGTTTTGGAATTTTCATGATTCAGGATACAATTGCGACTAAAGTAACCAAAATATTTAGATCACCAAACAGCTGACAAAAGATATAAGTTTTCTCTTCGATTGCACTTTATGGATGTTTATTTAATCTTTTAACTTAAAACTTTGGCTTTCAGCGTTTTAAGTTACATTCTTTCCTCAATCCATTTGCTGAATTCATAAAAATTCTTTGGAGACACACCGTGGCCAACAGGAAATTCCTTATAGCTGTGTTTGATGTTTAATTCTTTTAAAAACCCTGGCGCTTTATTGCCCCATTCAACAGGTATTACCTGATCTACACTTCCGTGGGAAATGTAAAAATCCAATTTTGAATAATCTTTTTCAGCTAAGGAATTTGGCAATAAATCAGGATTTATATAACCGCTTAAGGCAACGACTTTCTGTACTTTTTCAGGATAATTTAAGGCTACTGCATAAGCGAGAATGGTGCCTTGGCTAAATCCGAGAAGAAATGTTTTTTCTGGTGAAATTTTATATTTTTTTTGCGCTTCATCTATAAAAACAGCAATAATTTCTCTCGCTTTAATGGCTTCAGGAAGGTCTGAAAATTTTCCCTGTGGATTGTTAAAATGGATGGTGTACCAAGAATAACTTCCATATCCCAATGTTTGTGGCGCTCTTGTGCTCAAAATAATTAGGTCGTCGGGCAGTTCGCCGGCAAATGAAAACAAGTCTTCTTCGTTGCTTCCGTAACCGTGCAGCAAAATAAGCAATGAGGTGTTTTCTGTTTTTATTTTTGGTTCTTTGGCAATATACTGTAATGATAATTTTTCCATAATATAAAAATAAAAGTCGCGCTATTGGGCGCGACTTCAAAAGTAACTTTAAAAATTTGGTTAACCAATTGCTTTAAACCAATCTTGAAATAAATCTCCAACAAATGGGACTTTTTTCTCTTCGCCATTTATTGCGCCTATAAGACCAATAATCCAAAGCACAAACAAGCAAATAGCTAAAATTCCGGCAACGAAACCACCATATCTTGCAATAATAGAAATTCCCAATGAAAAAAGCGATAAGCCAACCATTTGACGAATATGAAATGCAGCAGATGAATTGTGTTTTTCATTGTTCATAATAAAGGCAATTAAAGTTCCGACCCAGGTAATATAGCTGATAATAGCTATTGATTTTCCTTCTTGAATAGTTTGATTTTCCATTTGTTGCGTTTTTTACGATGGTTAGTTTGTTTTAGATTTAAATTCGGCCAATATTATTCAATTTAATACCTTAAAGTTAAGTGTTTAAAATTAAAAAGCCAAAATTAGTTAATCATAATTTGTAAAGTGAACAAGCCAAAAAATTTAAAGTTTTTAAACTTTTTCAAATCAGTTTTTTCAATAGTGACATTTACTATTGCCTTTTGCCTGATTTTTAAGTGCGCGTAACAAGATTCGAACTTGCACATTCTAAGCGAACACCAGCCCCTCAAGCTGGCGCGTCTACCAATTCCGCCATACGCGCATTATTTTTTAAACAAAAAAAGTTAAGTGGTTAACTTAACTTTTTGTGACCGGGCTGGGGCTCGAACCCAGGACCACCTCCTTAAAAGGGAGGTGCTCTACCAACTGAGCTACCAGGTCATTTCCACTTTCTCAATGCGAGTGCAAATATACCACCTATAGTTGTGTCTCACAAGTTTTTTTATATCCTTTTTTAAACGATATTTGTTTTAGAATTTTAGCCACAAAATAGTAGTTCATGAAAATTGTTTTATTGGGATATATGGCCAGCGGAAAATCGGTAATAGGCAGGATTTTGTCAAAAAAATTAGATCTTCAATTTGTTGATTTAGATACTTTTATAGAAGAAAAAGAACAATTGTCCATTCCCGAACTCTTCGAAACGAAAGGGGAGATTTACTTCCGAAAAAAAGAAGGGGAATATTTATTGGAATTGCTCAATTTAAAAGAAAATGCCGTAATTTCATTGGGCGGCGGAACACCCTGCTATGGAAATAACATGGAATTTATTAAAAATAAATCGACTTCATTTTACTTAAAAGGAACAATAGACACTATTTTTGAACGGCTAAAAAACGAAACTTCGCAACGGCCGTTGGTTGCAACTATTGGAATGGAAAACTTAAAAGAATACATTGCCAAACATTTATTTGAACGCGCTCCTTACTATGAAAAGTCCGATCACATTATTTTAATAAACCAAAAAAGCGTTAACCAAATTGTAGATGAAATTATGCTGTTACGCTAAACTTGCGTGTGAACTGCTGTTTTCAAACACTACGGAAATATGTTCTTTTAAAGAAGTTGAAAGAGAGATTCCTTTAAAATCGGCCTTTACAGGATATTTTTTATGATTTCTGTTAATTAAAACTGCTGTTTTAAAACGTTTTAAAGGCACTTCCAAAAAATGTTTTATGCCGTAAATTAAGGTAGTTCCGGAGTTTAAAACATCATCAACCAAAACCAAGGATTTATTTTTATAGTCACTTGAATTTATGGAAGTTGTGATTTTATTTAAGGGATTTTTTTTATCGATGTAAACTTCACATAAAACCACATTTAAATCGGAAATCTTTGTTAAAACAGCTGCGATTTTTTTTGCAAACAAAAAGCCATTTCCGGTAATTCCGGCAATAATAATTTCCTTTTCGTTGAAATTTACTTCGTAGATTTGATAAGCAATTCTTCTTGTTTTATTTTCAATTTGCTCATTCGTTAAAATAATTGAACTTTCCATGGGTTTATTTTTTTTCAAAGATAAAAAACAATTCCCTTTCCGCTCTCGGTTGAATGGAATTATAACATCTTTCCAGTTTTTTAATGGTAAAATAGGGGGAAAACAGCTGTAAATATTCTTTTATGGAGCCACCAAAAGGCGGACCTTCTTCAGTAAGTTCAAAATCAAATAAAAGTCCGGCCAATTTGCCATTTTCTTTTAGTAATTCAGCCATTTTTTTAACATATTTTATACGTAAAACAGGATCTAAAGCGCAAAAAAAAGTTTGTTCCACAATTAAATCGTATTGTTCTTCGTGGTTAAAAAAATCACCGTAAATTAAATGGTTGTCGGGAAAATTGGGAAACCGTGTTTTCAAATTTTTTAAAGGCTGTTCAGCAATATCAATCACAAATATATTTTTAAAACCCTGTTCAACTAAATATTCCGCTTCGTAACAATTGCCGCCGCCAGGAATTAAAATTTTTAATTCTTTGTTGAATAATTGGTCAAAATAAGTTGTTAATGGAGTAGAAGCATGGCCAATATCCCAGCCAGTTTCTTTTGCATTGTATTTACTTTCCCAAAATTCTTTATCAAAACGTGTTTTCAATGTGTTTTTCATAAATTTTTAAATGTTGATTTTTGATGCTTCAATAATAAGTAAAAAGTCTATTTTCTCTTTTCTTGCAGCGACTTGCACTGAGCGAAAGCCGAAGTGAGCGGTCTTTTATCTTTGCCTTTACAATGATTTTATCAATCCGCCATCAATAGAAATATTGGATCCCGTAATATATGCAGCATAATTTGAGGCTAAAAACGCCACCAAATAACCAAATTCATCTGGTTTCCCCAATCTTCCCACAGGAATTTCCTGGGTCATCATTTTTAAATTTTCTTCTAAAGAAATTCTTTTAATATTTGCCTGAATTTTATTGAGTTGCTGTATTCTTTCCGTATCAAACAAACCCGTTAAAATAGTGTTGACGGTAATGCCAAAAGGCGCAACTTCTTTTGCCAGTGTTTTTGCCCAAATGGCCACTGCAGCCCTTACGGTATTTGATAAAACCAGATTTGGCAATGGTTCTTTTACGGTTAATGAAGCGGTGTTGATAATTCTTCCGAAGTTATTTTTCTTCATACTTTCAACAGCCAACAACGAAAGATGACAAGTTGTTTTAAACAAAAGATCAAAGGCTTTTTGGTAATCGTTTATATTTTTTTCAAAAACACCGCCAGCTTCCGGTCCGTTGGTGTTATTCACCAAAATATCAACAGTATTATGTTTGAAATAGGCTGAAGATTTGGCTTCAAAAGAATTGAAATCGTAAAAATCAACCACAATATAGTTGTGTTTCTGATTAAAATTAGTGTCCAGCTCGGCAACTGTGGCTTTCAGCTTTTCCTCATTTCTCGCCATTAACGTAACAGATGCGCCACAACTTGCCAGTTGCAAGGCAATCGCTTTTCCCAAACCTTGTGTACTTGCGCCAACAAGCGCATTTTTACCTTCTAAATTAATCTTCATTTTCATCTCCTTCATCATGTAAATCATCTAAATCCCGTCGGTCTTTTTTGGTTGGCCTTCCAACGCCTTTTTTTCGATAATAATCTTTGGAATATTTCAGAAGGTCTAATTTTTCAAACTCTTCTTTTGGCGTTAAATCTATTCGATATAAATCGACCAATTTAGCGCCAACACGGTTTGCGGGTGTATCTATGACTTGTATTTCATAATTAATCTGATTCTTTTTTACAATCAATTTTTCGCCAACAAAAACTATTTTTGAGGCCTTTACATTGTCGCCATTTAGTTTGATATGGCCTTTTCTGCAGGCTTCCGTGGCAAGACTTCTGGTTTTATAAATACGGATGCACCACAAATATTTATCAATTCTCATATAATAAAGTTAAATTATAAATTTCCCTTTTAACAAAGGTATGAAAATAGTATCTTGCGCCCTTAAAAATTAACCTGAATGAAATTTAAAAATTTATTTTTTATGCTTGCTGTAAGTACTGTTATTTTTTCTTGCAGTAAAGACAATAATAGCAGCAGTAATTTTGATGCAGCAAAACAAGCTTTGGAAGATGATGCAACTTTAATAACCTATTTACAAACCCATTATTTAAATGATGATGGCGGAATTTGGACCATTAAAAATGGGGAAGCACCTTTGATGGACCAAGTTAAAGTTCAAAATATCACAAAAAATGATATTTCCTATAAATTATATTACTTAAAGCAAGCTGATGGTGTTACAATAGCGCCAAGCAGAGCAGATTCTGTATTGGTAAAGTATACAGGGATGTTATTGGACAGCACAGTTTTTGATGCGCCACAAACACATATTTGGCAACAACTTACAGATGTAATAGACGGCTGGAGCTATGGTTTTACGAATTTTAAAGGAGGAACAAGAATTGTGAATGCCGATGAATCTTTCTCTTATGAAAATAGCGGGAAAGGACTTTTATTTATTCCTTCCGGATTGGCTTACAGCAATTTTGGACGAAGCACCATTCCTCCAAATGCATCTTTGATTTTTCAAATCACTTTAAACGAAGTAAATATTGCGGATCACGATAATGATGGCGTTGCGTCTTACTTAGAAGTTCCGGTTGGCAGTGATGATGTAAAAACTTTTGATACTGATAAAGACGGAATTCCTAATTATTTGGATGTGGATGATGACAATGACGGAAAACTGACCAGAGACGAAGACACCAACGGAAATGGAAATTGGTTTGATGATGATGCGGATGGCGACGGAATCCCGAATTTCTTGGACAAAGACAGTTAATATACAAATTTGTTAAAAATAAAAAAAGCTTCCCAAAAATTGAGAAGCTTTTTTTATTTTGGGCATCCGCGATTTCCGCCTCGCCAACCACTTTTTATTCGATGGCCTCCTTCTCCATTTATTTTTAAAATGTTTATATGTACGCTTAATTGAATTTGGCTTGGATTGTATTCAAGCAAGTCCGCAATATTTGTTCCGTAAATACCTCTATTTATATTTACTCTTTGTTCTGCTACCTTTGTGATGCCATATTGGTAACGTAAATCAATGCCAAATCTTCCAAATTCTGCTAAAATACCGGCATTAATGCTTGTCGAAGATTTTTTGAAGGTAAAAGGATTATTAGGATCATTTTCTACTCCTTCTAATTTCATATCTGAAATACTGCTAAAACTTGGTCCGGCATAAATAGAAACTGGATCGTAAATTTTGTATCCAAAAAGGATGGGGACATCAATTTTAGTTGAGCTCCAATTGGCAGTTTTGAATGCCAAGGGATAATTGTTTTTTGAAGAAACATAATTTAGTTCGGGTCTGATAAAAAACTTATCGAAACCAATCATTAAAAAGACACCAATTTGAGTGCCCAGATCTTTTTCTGCTGAAAAAACAGTGTCATCATTTGGGGTAACATTAATGCCAAATCCGCTGGCATTGCCATAGTGATACAATTCTCCGATATTGTTAAAATTAATTCCGCCTTTTACGCCAAAAGTATATTCTTGGGCATGTACAATTGAGAAAGAAATTAGCAATATAACTATAAATAGGGGTTTTATTTGCATAGTTTTATAATTATAATTTAGACCATAAGGCGATAAATATATAAATTAAAATTTAGATTTATATAAATATTTTTTAACGAATAATTAACTAACAATATAAAAGCCGGCAAATTGCAGGCTTTTAGTGGAATTAAAATTTATTATTCTTAAATTTCTGTACTGAAAAATTATTATTTACCGCCAGACAATCTATAAGACAAACTGAAAATAATTTGTTCAGGTCTTGAATCCAATCGGTAAGTTGTGTTTGCTGAAATGTTCTTGTCTATAAAAGTCGCTTCATTCTCGTTAAAGCCTCTTTCATACCTAAGATCCAATCCCAATCTTCCAATTTCAACCGCCACCCCAAAATTAAAGCCTACCGTAAAATCGTTTTCAATATTATCATACTCAATTCCTTTAAAATCGTTGGTAAGCGTATATTGAAAAGCTGGACCGGCAAAGATACTTAAAGGGCCAATTAATTTTAAGCCAACCAAAACCGGCATATCCAATCTGGCTATCTTATAATCTTCATTTTGTGAATTTAAAGTATATTCACTGGTGGTTTTTGTATAAACCAATTCTGGCCTTAAATAAATGGGACCTAAGTCCAATTTTCCGTAAAAACCGACATTATAACCGGATTTGCCATTTCCTTCATTGTCAATAACGGTATTGACATCATTTTTTAATGAGCCATTCGTATTATAGCTCAATCCGCCTTTTATACCAAAACCACTTTGTGCATTCGCATAAAATGCCGTTAACAGTAAGGCCATTGATAGCACTAAAATTCTTTTGTTCATAATTTTAAATTTAGGGTTTATAATATATTTTGTAACCTGTGACTAATTTGCCACTGTTGTTAATCCTGCAAAGGTGAATGATATAATTTAAAAAAAAGTTATATAATTCTTAATGTAAGTTGCAAAATTCACAGATTAAATAAATTAATTTGTTTTGAAAATTATGCTTGTCCACTATTTTTTATTAATGGAAACAATCATAAATTCACAAACCAACAACACTAAAAATAGCATTGCCTAAATTATAAACGCAATAAGGGTTCCATTATTTTCTGGAGATAACTTTTTCAGCAGCTTTAACAATAGCATTATCAGTTAAACCGTATTTTTCCATCAATTGTGCTGGAGTTCCAGATTCTCCAAAACTGTCGTTAACTGCAACAAATTCTTGCGGAATCGGATTGTTTTGAGCCAAAACACGCGCGACACTTTCGCCCAAACCTCCTAAAATATTATGTTCTTCAGCCGTTACGATACAACCTGTTTTTGCGACAGATTTTAAAATGGCCTCGTCGTCTAAAGGTTTTATGGTATGAATGTTAATAACTTCTGCGCTAATTCCCATGGCTTCTAATTTTTCAGAAGCTTGCAAGGCTTCCCATACCAAATGTCCGGTGGCAACAATGGTCACATCGGTTCCTTCAGTTAATACAATCGCTTTTCCTATGATGAATTTTTCGTTCGCCGGCATAAACACTGGCACAACCGGACGCCCAAAACGCAGGTAAACCGGACCAACATGGTCTGCAATGGCAATGGTTGCGGCTTTTGTTTGGTTGTAATCACAGGTGTTGATTACGGTCATATTCGGCAACATTTTCATCAAGCCAATATCTTCCAAAATTTGATGTGTCGCACCATCTTCTCCTAAAGTCAAACCTGCGTGCGAAGCACATATTTTTACATTTTTTTCAGAATAGGCAATAGATTGGCGGATTTGGTCATAAACCCTTCCGGTAGAGAAATTCGCAAATGTGCCCGTAAATGGTATTTTTCCGCCAATGGTTAAACCAGCGGCAATTCCCATCATATTTGCTTCTGCAATCCCTATTTGAAAAAATCGTTTCGGATGATTTTCAATAAATTTTTCCATTTTTAACGAGCCCACCAAGTCTGCACAAAGCGCCACTACATTTTCATTTGTATCGCCCAATTCAGCCAATCCTGCACCAAATCCCGATCTTGTGTCCTTTTTTTCTGTAAACGTGTATTTTTTCATCTGTTTAAATTTTATTTTTTAGCGGTACAGCTGCTGCCTGCCGGCCGGCAGGTAAATTCGCCATTAATCATTCTCTTTTGTATCAAAATTTGTTATGCTCGATTTATGTGTTATTTATTAAAAATCGTTCAAAAATAATCATATTAAACGATACTGTATTACAATTTCATCAATTCTTCATAGAGTTTATGAACAGGCAATCCCATTACATTAAAATAACTGCCTTCAATTTTGGTTACGCCTATAAAACCTATCCATTCCTGAATTCCGTAAGCACCAGCTTTATCAAAAGGTTCATATTTTTCAACATAATAAATGATTTCTTTCAAAGACAAAGGCTTGAAATAAACCATTGTTTCATCGTAAAACACTTTTTGCAAAGCGAAAGTTTTAATGCAAATTGAAGTAATTACCTTATGTCCAGTACCCGAAAGTTCCTGCAGCATCTCAATGGCATGTTGTTTATCCTTTGGTTTTTCTATCGCTTTATTATTCAACCAAACAATGGTGTCAGAAGTTATTACAATGTCATTTTCAGCCAATTCCGTAAATGCGGCAGCCTTTAATTCAGCCAAATAATTGGTAATTTCCGCTTCTTTTAGGGTTGAAGGATAAATTTCTTCAACAGCTTTTACCTGAATGGAAAAATTCAGTCCCAATTCTTTAAATAATTCTTGTCGGCGCGGGGAACCCGATGCCAAAATGATGTTTTTATTTTTTAATTTTTCTGAAAGCATTAATGTACGTTTAGTGAAAAGACAAACAATGAATTAATCCCCAAAAACATAATCATTTTTAGGAGTAAGCTTAGTTTTTTAAAATCTTTTTTTGTTTTTGCCGAAAATAATTTCAAGGCAACATAAAGTAACGGAACCAATGAAAACAGCAATAAATACAACACCGTATATTTATAAATTGAAGCATATTTCACCACAATAAACAGCAACAAACCTATGGGAAAAAGACATAGAAATGAGGCTATTTTTTTTGCTCTTGAAATTCCTAACAAAATTGGTAATGTGTTCATTTTTAATAGATAATCTCCATTTATATCTTCAATATCTTTAACTATTTCACGAACAAGGTTTATTAAAAAAGCGAAAGCTGACAACAGCAATGCCACATAAATCACCAACTGTTGGGGATCATTTTGAATTGCAAAATTTAAATCGAATAAACATAAGGCAATAATACTGAATGCAATTAAAAATGAGACGGTGATATTGCCAATCAGAGGTTTCGATTTTAACTTTTTTGAATAAAAATAGAGCAGGAGCGAAGCCCCAATAAAAATGAATGAATAAGTTGGTTTTTGAACGGACAATGATAAGCCAATTCCCAAAACAATTCCCAAAGTATTGGTTGCTAAATAGATTCTTTGGACACTTTCAACAGAAAAATGCCTGGCAACAATCACCTTATTTGGTTTATTGATTAAATCGGCTTTTAAATCGAAAATATCATTGATTATATAGCCTGCAGCTGTAATTGTAAGAATTGCACAAACCAATATATAAAATTGCAATGTTGAAAGGTTTGTTGTCGCATTAAATGAAGAAAAGAAAAGAAATTTGAGCAATAACTGAATATAGAATAAAAGCAGTAAATTTTCCCATCTGATTAATCTTAAAAAGGCTGCCAATTTCATCTGTTTTAATTGAAATCTTTTTTAATTCGGTCCAAATGTATTTTGCTGTCCCTGGTTTTTATGGCTTCGCGCTTGTCGTAATTTTTTTTCCCTTTAGCCAGCGCAATTTCCAGTTTTGCCCAGCCTTTATCAGTTAAAAACAAACGTAACGGAACAATTGTCAATCCGGCGTTTTGAACTTCTTTAAGCAATTTTTTTAATTCGCGTTTGTTTAAAAGCAATTTCCGTTCGCTTTTCGGATTGTGGTTAAATGCGTGGCCATAAATGTATTCTTCAATAAACATATTAATGGCAAATAACTCACCCTTTTCATTAAACTCACAAAAACTTTCAGTGATTCGGGCTTTACTTTCACGAATCGATTTAATTTCAGTGCCCGTAAGCTGAATTCCGGCAATATATTTATCCAGAATCTCATATTCAAAGCGGGCTTTTTTATTTTTTATGTTGATGTTTTTCTGCATACAATTGCAAATGTACTACAATTTTAACATATAATATATAAGATGATTTTATCTTCTAACTTGATAAATATCATATAATATTTATCCTTGATTGGCTATTTTCGTTTTAACTAATCTAATTTAAAAATACTATTATGAAAAAATTATTATTAAGTTTTATTGTCATCGCTTTAATTTCTTTAAGCGTAACCGCACAAGAAAAATCGGATGATTTTAAAAAATGGCAAGCCCGATTTAGAGTTATCACTATTATCCCTGATGTTAGTGATGATATTGATGGAGCAAATGTAGATGTTTCCACAGCTGTTGTTCCGGAATTGGATTTTACCTACTTTTTTACAAAAAATTGGGCTGCTGAATTAATTTTAGGAACAGCAAAACATGATGTTGATGTTGATTTAGGGGGCGGAATCGATTTGGGCCATGTTTGGTTATTGCCTCCAACATTAAATTTACAATATCATTTTAATGGTACAGCGGTTAAACCTTATTTGGGAGCAGGTATAAATTATACTATTTTTTATGGAGTTGATGAAGGCGATGTAGCAGGAATGGATTATGACAACGCTGTCGGATTCTCAATGCAAGCAGGTTTAGATTACGACTTAAACGAAAAATGGTTTTTAAACTTAGACATTAAAAAATTACTGTTAAAAACCGATGTTAAAGTTGATACAGGAGAAGGTATTTTACCTGTAGAAGTTGACATCAATCCATTAATAATTGGAGTTGGCGTTGGGATGCGATTTTAAAAACTTTTAAATTATTAAGTTTAAAAAAACTCCATATAATTTTTATAAAAGTCGAAAGTTAAAGGTGTTAAATCCTTAAACTTTCGACTTTTTAACGTTCAGACTTTCGACATCACAAATTCCATCACCTCTTTTTCAATGGCAAGCGCTTTTCTGTAAATGACTTCACTTTTTGCTATAATTTTTTCGGCAAAAACTCGGTCTTTAATGTCTTTTGCGTTAATTCTCACATTAAAATAAGCGCCAACAACGGCGGTTCTTGCGCATAAGGCGCCAACACCGGCATCAGAAATGGAGCTTTGCATGCCTTCTTTCAGCATCGCCTGCATCACTTCCATAGAATTACACGCAGTTTCCATTACCTGAAACGGAATTTCAGTGGCGTAAATCGTCGCTTTTTCAATCGCCAGTTTGCGTGCTTCTTTTTCGTCATCGGTAACTTTCGGCATTCTGAATCCGTCAATAATTTTATTGAAAGCATTGGTATCTTCATCAACCAACTGCAATAATTTATTTTTGTAGGCCTGACCTTTAACCGCCCAATCGGAATAAAACTCCCATTTATCGTCCCAACCGGCTTTATGCGCAGATAAATTAGCAACCATTGTTCCCAATGAAACTCCTAAAGCACCAACATAAGCGGAAATTGAACCGCCTCCGGGCGCTATGGACTCTGCCGCAGTTTCTTCGGCAAAACCTGTTACCGTTAAATCGATCAGTTTTTTGGTATCGTCTTTAAGCAAATATTCAATAATTTTCTCATTCGGGTTGAAAGGTTTCAAATCATCCAATCCCAAAGATTTTACAGCGATTTTAATTTTTTCTGCTTCTGAAATTCCTAAAGAACGCTGTTGTTTTCGCAAGAAATAATCTCCTGCATCCAACATTGCTTTTAACGGAATCAATCCAATTAATTCTGAACCTGTAACGCGCAAACCTCTTTCAATGGCACATTTTTCGGTTTCATCAAAAGCGATGTGCATGGGCGTAATATTGATATTGGTTAAATTATAGGAAATTTGCGCAATGCCATATTCTTCAATAAACCAGCCAATTCCTTTTACTGCTTTTAATTTTCCGGGGATACGAACAGGTTCCCCGTTTTTGTCCAACAGTACTTTTCCTGAAACGCCGTTTTCATATTTTACCCTTCCTCCTTCACGAATGTCAAATGCAATGGCGTTGGCTCTTCTGGTTGAAGTGGTATTTAAATTAACATTATAGGCAATTAAAAAATCACGTGAAGAAATGGCAATAGCACCAGTTTTTGCAACAGTTTCGTTAAATTTGGCAGGACCAAAATCGGGTTTCCAATCCGGATTTGCCAATTTTTCTTTCAATCCTTCATATTCTCCGGCGCGACAGTTGGCCAAGTTTTTGCGTACTTCATTGGTTGCGGCATTTTCATAGTAATAACCGGGAATTCCCAATTCTTTGCCAACGCGTTCACCTAATTTATGGGCAAAAATTGCAGTTTCGACTAAAGTAATTCCAGAAATTGGTACGAGCGGACAAACGTCTGTTGCGCCAAAGCGAGGATGTTCGCCTGTATGTTTGCCCATATCTATTAATTCTGCCGCTTTTTTAATCAGCCTAAACGCCGCTTCAATCACATTTTCTGGCTCGCCGACGAATGTAATTACCGTTCTGTTGGTCGCTTTTCCTGGATCAACATCCAATAATTTAACGCCTTCAACAGTTTCAACAACGGCTGCAATGGCATTTATTTTGGCAATATCGCGTCCTTCACTAATATTTGGTACGCATTCTATTAATTGTTTGTTCATTTTTTTTAATTTACTGGTCAAATTTAGGCAGTATATTTCAATTTTTTAGCATTCTTTTTGAAATAAATAGCACACATTTAAGCGGTTTGGGTAATTAGTTTTATTTTTGTTGGAATTATAAATCCAAACTCTTTTAAATGAAGAAAGTATTAATTACCGGAATGGCAGGTTTTATTGGCCATCATTTGGCGAAACTGTTAGTGAAATCGAATTTTGAAGTGGTTGGTTTGGACAATATCAACGATTATTACGATCCGCAATTAAAATATGCTCGTTTAAAAGACTTGGGTTTTGAAACTGACGCTATTGAATACAATAAATTGCAAAGATTAGCAGGCATTTCCTTTATAAAACTGGATTTAACAGATTTACAGGCGCTAAAAAATCTCTTCAAAGAACAGCAATTTGATTATGTGGTAAACTTGGCTGCACAGGCAGGAGTGAGGTATTCATTGGAAAATCCACACGCTTATGTGGACAGCAATATTACCGGATTTTTAAATATTTTGGAAAGTTGCAGGGCTTTTCCAGTGGAACATTTGCTGTTTGCCTCGTCAAGTTCTGTTTATGGCCTAAGCGAAGAAATCCCTTTTCAGGAAGACAATTGTACCGATCATCCGCTGGCGATGTATGCCGTAAGTAAAAAAGCCAATGAAATGATGGCGCATTCGTATGCGAATTTATACAACATTCCTTCAACCGGATTGCGATTTTTTACCGTTTACGGTCCTTGGGGAAGACCTGATATGGCATTGCATATTTTTACGAAAGCCATTGTGGAGGACAAAGAATTTGAAGTTTTCAACAACGGAAATATGAGCCGAGATTTCACCTATGTCGGCGATATTGTTGAAAGCATTAAACGATTATTGCCATTGGCGCCAAAAGAAAACAATCCGCTGTTTAATCCTAAAAGACCCGTGCCTTCAAAAAGCACAAAACCATATCAAATTTTTAACATCGGAAATAACAGTCCGGTTGCTTTAATGGACTTCATAAAAGCCATTGAAAAAGCATTGGGCAAAAAAGGAAAAATTGTATTTAAACCGATGCAACCTGGTGATGTGCAAAGCACTTACGCGAATGTAGAAAGTTTATTTAACTATATCAATTTTAAGCCGGAAACCAATTTGGAAGATGGCATTAAAGCTTTTGTGGATAAATATTTAGAATTGCATTCGTAGTTTTGTTTGAATAAAAGTAACTATTCTGAATTTCCTGTCATTTTCAACAAGGGGTTTTAACCCCTTGCTGCAAGTTTAATGATATTTTTAGATAAAAAAAGAAGGTGTGTTTCTCAAAACACACCTTCTTTTAAATTTAATTATCAATTAAATTTTACAGTTTAAAACCAATTCTTCCGAAGAAATAAGCGCCGTCAGAACCCATTTGAACAGAATCCATCAATCCGCCTTGGTCGGTCCAACCATCAAATTGCGGTGTTGCATATTGGTTAAAAATATTGTTGCCGCCAACGGTAAATGTCAGCGATTTAGAAACTTCATAAGAGAAATTTAAATCAACAATCATTTTCTTTTTATAGGTATCAGTTGCCACAGCATACAAAGCATTGGCTTCAGCAAGTGTCGTTGCAGGTGTGTCAACCCACTGAAAATCTTGCAGTTTTACTTCACTGAATTGTGTCAGATTAACATTTGCATTGAATTTTTTATGGGTATAGCCCATATTCAACCCAAATTTATAATCGGGTGCCGCGGCTTCTAAATAGGCTCTTGAAAACGGACTAAAGAAAGTGTATTCATTTAAGCTTCCATTGTGAATTTTTTCAATTTTCAAATCGTTTATATTTCCTGTCAATCCAACATTGAATGCATTATTGGCATCAATAGTTCCATTGTAAGTAAAAACCATATCAAGTCCTTGTGTTCTTGTGTCAACGCCATTGGCGAAAAATTGCGCTGCTTCAACGCCAGGAATTCCAAGGCCGGAAGCGTCAAAATTGTCGGTTAACACAACTCTGTCATCCACATTTATGGAATAGGCATCAACTGTTGCCGTAAATCCACTTTTGCTAAAAGTAAAACCAACACTTCCGTTAAATGCTTTTTCTTCCGTCAATTGATCAATGCCAAAAGCTTTGGTAACGGTACTGTTATTGGCAGAAAGCAAGGAAGTTAATGAAGCGCCGCCAACAATATTTGTGAAAATTAAGTTATAGTAAAGTTGCGCTAAAGATGGTGCCCTAAAGCCGGTTGACAGCGAGCCGCGCAACGATAAGTTTTCATTCACTTTAAATCTGCTCGCCAATTTGTAGTTAAAAGTACTTCCAAAATCGCTATAATCTTCATAACGCAAAGCGACAGCCGCCAAGAAATTTTCGCTTAAATTAAATTCCGTATCCACATAAAGACCCAAATTTCTTCGGCTTCTGTCCACTTCATTGTCCGGACTGTACCCAGGGAATCCTTGAGAACCGCCGGGAAGGTCATCTCCGTTAGCATCAAAAGCAACCGTTTGTGTGGCTGGATTTGTCACTGGCAATCCGTCTTCATCATACAAAGCATAAGAAGCTTCTTCACCCGAGAAAATAACAAAATTTTCTGTTCTATATTCCATTCCAAAAGCAAGGTTGATTCCGCTTGCGACATCTTCAAAATATTTATTGAAATCTACCCCGGTGGTATTTTGTGACAAACTATGTCCGCCCGCATCAAAATCGGTAGGGGAAGCATCTTTTAACGAAGCATTATTGGTGTTTTTAATAAAATAATGGAAACTGTTTTTCCCGTAAGTATTGTTAAAATCGACATTCCAACCATTTTCCATTTTATGTCTTACCCCTGCGGAAACAGAAGCATCGGTAATATTGGAAGTAATTTGTGGCGTAAATCCGTCAGGATATAAACTTGGAACTGAACGATTGTCGCCATCAGCAAAACTGCTTCTTGAGAATGCATTGGCATTGGTGTCTCTGTAATTTCTGCCGCCAAACGCATAAATTTCCGTATTGTCAGAAACAGGAATCATGGTATTCACCATAAAATTAAAAGCATCAACAGCTGCGCTTCCATAGCCTTTTCTCCAATCAAAACCGGGCCGCAATGTTTTTTCTTTTGAAAATACTTCAGTGGTAAAATTGATAAATCCGTTTTCGCCAACTTTCACGCCATAGTTTAAATCTAATTTTGTGGTTTCCCCGTCAAAACTTTTATCCTTTCCGTCCAACCTGTTTTTTCCTTCCACATTGTGCAAAGTTTCCCCGGTTTTTTCAGCCCAACCTTCTCCAATTGCAGTACTGTAAGCGCCATAGGTAATTCCTCCGGTAACGCCGTCGGTATTGTCTTTCAACACAATATTGATGACGCCGGCAATGGCATCAGAACCATATTGTGCGGATGCGCCATCTCTTAAAACCTCAATTCTTTTGATGGCAGCAACCGGAATTGCATTTAAATCCGTTCCCGAATTTCCTCTTCCGCGCGTTCCAAAAATATTGACAAGTGACGACTGGTGTCTTCTTTTTCCGTTGATCAACACTAAAGTTTGGTCGGGACCCAATCCTCTTAAAGATGCAGGTACAATATGGTCGGCACCATCAGAGCCCGATTGTTTTGTGGCATTAAACGAAGGTGCTGCGTATTGCAAAATTTGGGTAATTTCAACATTACCGTTTTTGGAAGCGAGCTGGCTTACATCAATAACATCAACAGGAACGGGCGTATCCACTGAAGTTCTTCTGGTGCTTCTTGAGCCAACAACTTGAACTTCCCTTAACTGTTCGCCACTTTCCAACCTCACGTTTATAATGTTTTTGGTTACCGTAATTTCTTGGGATTGATATCCTATAAAGCTAAAAACAAGGATTTTGCCTTTCGCTACGGATATTTTGTAATTCCCATCAAAATCGGCTACGGTACCATTTGAAGTGCCTTTCTCTTGCACACTGGCGCCAGGCAAAGACTCACCTGAAGCGTCGGTGATGATTCCCGAAATAACCTCTTGCGCCACTGCAAAATTTGCAAAGAAACAGAGCAATACTAATAGAATGTTTAATTTTTTCATGATTAATTTGGTTAATGTTCAAGGCGAATATACAATTAATACTGAAAATTGAAAATTTTTTAAGCAATATTTACTTCTTTATGTAAACCAAAAATTCTTAAATTTATATCATTGAAAACAGTATATTTGCACGCTCGTAAAAAAAAGCTTTTTCTGTAAAATTTAATAAAAATATCTATATGAAAGCCGGAATTGTAGGATTGCCAAACGTAGGAAAATCGACTTTATTTAATTGTTTGTCTAACGCAAAAGCACAAAGCGCCAACTTTCCATTTTGCACTATTGAACCAAATATTGGCGTGGTAAATGTGCCGGACAGCCGATTGGCAAAATTGGAAGAATTGGTAAAACCGCAACGTGTGCAAACCGCAACGGTTGATATTGTTGATATTGCCGGATTGGTGCGTGGCGCAAGCAAAGGTGAAGGATTGGGAAATCAGTTTTTGGCGAATATTAGGGAAACGGATGCCATTATTCACGTTATTCGTTGTTTTGACAATGACAATATTATTCACGTTGATA
The DNA here is from genome assembly GCA_002842505.1 of Bacteroidetes bacterium HGW-Bacteroidetes-3. Lineage (GTDB taxonomy): Bacteria > Bacteroidota > Bacteroidia > Flavobacteriales > Flavobacteriaceae > Lutibacter. The sequence goes on from PHDE01000026.1 coordinate 22,354, forward strand.
ACACGATTGATCCGTTAAGGGATAAAGAAACCATCGATTTTGAGCTTCAGCTTAAAGATTTGGAAACTTTAGACAAGAAAATTGATAAGGTTAAAAAAGCCGCCAGAACTGGCGTTAAAGAAGCCATAAAAGAATTGGAGGTTTTAGAAAAAGTTAAAAAAGGATTGGAAGCCGCCAAATCGGTAAGAGCTATAGATTTATCCGAAAAAGAACGCGAAGAATTTATAAAACCATTGCAATTTATTACGGACAAACCCGTGTTATACGTTTGTAACGTTGATGAAAAATCGGCCGTTAACGGAAATGACTATGTAAACATTGTTAAGGAAGCTGTTAAGAATGAAGATGCAGAAGTGATTATTTTAGCGGTAGGAACTGAAGCAGATATCACAGAATTGGAAACTTTTGAGGAACGCCAACTTTTCCTGGAAGATTTGGGTTTACACGAACCGGGCGCTTCCGTTTTAATTAGGGCAGCTTACAAGTTACTGAAACAACAAACCTATTTTACCGCCGGCGTAAAAGAAGTGCGCGCGTGGACCATCAATATTGGCGACAGCGCACCGCAAGCCGCAGGAGTTATTCACACCGATTTTGAAAAAGGATTTATCAGGGCAGAAGTGATTGCTTATGAAGATTTTGTGAAATACAGCAGTGAAGCCAAAGTGAAAGAAGCTGGGAAAATGCGTGTTGAAGGAAAAGAATATATTGTGCAAGACGGTGATATTATGCATTTTAGATTTAATGTGTAAATTTTTATTGAGTATTGAGTGGTGAGTATTGAGAAGTTTGAAGAATTTTTTTACGATTTTAACCCTTAATTTTTCAGCTATCAATTATCAATTCCCCCTTCGGGGGTTGAGGGGCTTTTTTAACTTATTTGTGTTGATAATTATTTTGACATACTTTTTTTTATTTCTTAATGCAAAATAGTACTTTAGCCACGCTTCAAGAATCACAGGAAATAAATGACAGATCAAACAGCATATACCGAGGATAATATTCGATCGCTCGATTGGAAAGAACATATTAGGCTTCGTCCCGGAATGTATATCGGAAAATTAGGCGACGGTTCATCTCCCGATGACGGTATTTATATTTTAATCAAGGAAGTTATTGACAATTCCATTGATGAATATGTCATGGGCGCCGGCAAAACGATTGAAGTTTTGGTGAAAGACGAAACAGTTACCATTCGCGATTACGGTCGCGGAATTCCTTTGGGAAAAGTGGTGGATGTGGTTTCTAAAATGAATACCGGCGGAAAATACGATTCTTTGGCTTTTAAAAAATCGGTTGGACTAAACGGTGTTGGAACCAAAGCCGTAAATGCTTTGTCATCTTATTTTAAAGTACAATCTTTCAGGGACGGGAAAACGGTGTTTGCCGAATTTGAAAAAGGAAATATCACACACGTCGATAAACCGGAAGAAAGTGCGCACAGAAAAGGAACCAAAGTAACCTTTGTGCCCGATAAAAGCATTTTCACAAAATTCAAATACAGAAACGAGTATATTGAAAAAATGATCAAAAATTATGTGTATTTAAACACGGGTTTAACCATCATTTTTAACGGAGAAAAATATTTTTCTGAAAACGGATTGAAAGATTTGTTGGAAGAAAACATTTCAGAAGAATCGATGCTGTTTCCGGTAATTCATTTGAAAGGAAATGACATTGAAGTTGCTATTACTTATAGCAAAGCGCAGTACAGCGAGGAATACCACACTTTTGTAAACGGACAACACACCACACAAGGCGGAACGCACCAAAATGCTTTTAGGGAAGCCATTGTAAAAACAATTCGAGAGTTTTTTGGCAAAAACTATGAAGCTTCCGATGTTCGAAAATCTATTGTCTCGGCGATTAGCATCAAAGTAATGGAGCCTATTTTTGAAAGCCAAACCAAAACCAAATTGGGTTCTACGGAAATGGGCGACGGATTGCCTTCGGTTAGAGCGTACATTACCGATTTTGTGAAGACGAATTTAGACAACTACCTTCATAAAAATCCGGATACGGCAGATAAAATTCACCGAAAAATATTGCAGGCCGAAAAAGAACGAAACGATTTATCAGGCATAAGAAAATTGGCTCGTGAACGTGCGAAAACAGCTGGTTTACATAATAAAAAATTACGCGATTGCCGAGTTCATTTAAGTGATTTAAAAAAAGAAAATCGTTTGGAAAGCACCTTGTTTATTACGGAAGGCGACTCTGCCAGCGGTTCTATCACCAAATCTAGGAACGTAAATACCCAAGCGGTGTTCAGTTTGCGTGGAAAACCGCTGAATTCCTACGGGATGAACAAGAAAATTGTGTATGAAAACGAGGAATTTAATCTGTTGCAGGCGGCTTTAAATATTGAAGAATCCATAGAAGATTTAAGGTACAACAACATAGTGATTGCAACCGATGCCGATGTGGACGGAATGCATATTCGCTTGTTGTTGATCACTTTCTTCTTGCAATTTTTCCCTGAACTCATTAAAGAAGGCCATTTGTATATTTTAGATACGCCGCTGTTTAGGGTTAGGGATAAAAAACAGACTTTTTATTGCTATTCCCCAGAAGAAAAACAAACTGCCATCGACACTTTAAGAGGAAAACCTGAGATTACGAGATTTAAAGGGTTGGGGGAAATTTCACCCGATGAATTTGCCAATTTTATCGGTGAAAGTATTCGTTTGGATCCCGTAATGCTTGATAAAGAAATGTCTATCGATAAAATGTTGGAATTTTATATGGGAAAAAACACGCCCGATCGCCAAAAATTTATCATAGAAAATTTGAAATTTGAATTGGATGTTATTGAAGAAAATATTTGATATACGCCCTTCGACTGCGCTCAGGGTGACGATTTAAGATTTTAATATTAAAAAAAATAGAACAAACCAATTTGCTTCCCTTTGGGAAGGATTAAGGATGGGAAATATGGAAGAAGATAATAACGAAAACGAACATTTAGAAGAACATTTGAACGAGCAGTTTGGAAATCAGGAAACCATTACCAAGGTTACGGGAATGTACAGAGACTGGTTTTTGGATTATGCTTCTTATGTTATTTTAGAGCGTGCCGTTCCTGCGTTAAAAGATGGTTTTAAACCTGTTCAGCGTAGAATTATGCATTCTATGAAGGATTTGGATGACGGCCGTTACAATAAAGTGGCAAACGTTGTTGGACATACGATGCAATACCATCCTCACGGCGATGCTTCTATTTCTGATGCTTTGGTGCAATTGGGGCAAAAGGAATTGCTGATTGATATGCAGGGAAACTGGGGAAATATTTTAACCGGTGACCGGGCTGCGGCAGCGCGTTATATTGAAGCGCGTTTGTCGAAATTTGCTTTGGAGGTGGTTTTCAATCCGAAAACGACTGATTGGCAATCTTCTTATGATGGCAGAAAAAAAGAGCCGATAGATTTACCCGTTAAGTTTCCGTTGTTATTGGCGCAAGGCGCAGAAGGAATTGCGGTTGGACTTTCTACAAAAATTTTGCCGCACAATTTCAATGAACTGATTGACGCTTCCATAAAACATTTGAAAGGAAAACCTTTTACATTGATTCCAGATTTTTTAACTGGTGGAATTGCGGATGTTTCTAACTATCACGATGGGAAAAGAGGCGGGAAAATAAGGGTTAGGGCTAAAATTGGACAACTTGATAAAAAAACCTTAGTAATTACCGAAATTCCTTTCGGAACAACCACCTCTACTTTAATTGATTCTATTTTAAAAGCAAATGAAAAAGGAACGATAAAAATTAGGCAAATAGAGGATAATACGGCAGCTAATGTAGAAATTTTGGTGCATTTGCCAAATGGCATTTCACCCGATAAAACCATTGACGCGCTTTATGCTTTCACCAGTTGCGAAAATCCGATTTCACCTTTGTGTTGCGTAATTGACGATAATAAACCTGTTTTTATTGGTGTTTCAGAAATATTAATTCGCTCCACAAACCATACTGTTGAGTTGTTGAAGCTGGAACTTGAAATCCAGTTAAATGAATTGGACGAGCAATGGCATTTTGCTTCCTTGGAAAGAATTTTTATTGAAAATAGAATTTACCGGGACATTGAGGAACAGGCTACTTGGGAAGGGGTAATTAAAGCGATTGATGAAGGTTTAAAGCCGCACATAAAACATTTAAAACGGGCGATTACCGAAGAAGACATTGTGCGTTTGACAGAAATTCGCATCAAGAAAATATCAAAATTTGATATTGACAAAGCCAAACAGTTTATAGAAAGTTTGGAAGAAAAAATTGAGGAAGTCAAAAAACATTTGGCCAATATTATAGAATTTGCCATTGACTATTTTAAAAATCTAAAACTAAAATACGGAAAAGGTAAAGAACGTTTGACAGAAATCCGTTTGTTTGATGATATTATTGCCACCAAAGTGGTAATGCGTAACACAAAACTTTACGTTAATAGGGAAGAAGGTTTTGTGGGAACTTCCCTAAAAAAAGACGAATATGTTGATGATTGCGCCGATATTGATGATGTGATTGTTTTTAGGGGAGACGGAACAATGTTGGTGACAAAAGTTGATGCAAAAACCTTTGTTGGAAAGGACATTATTCACGTTGCAGTGTTCAAAAAGAATGATACGCGCACCGTTTACAATATGATTTATCGGGATGGAAAAAACGGTCCGAGTTATATAAAACGCTTTAATGTTACCGGCGTTACGCGCGACAAAGAATACGATTTAACAGCCGGAAATAAAGGATCACAAGTGCTTTATTTTACCGAGAATCCGAACGGGGAAGCCGAAACAATCACCATTAATTTGCGTGCCACAGGAAGCGTAAAAAAATTGAAATGGGATATTGATTTTTCAGACTTGGCCATCAAAGGGCGAAGTTCACGGGGAAATATCGTTACAAAACACGCCATCAAAAAAATTGAATTAAAATCGGAAGGTGTTTCAACCTTAAAACCTCGAAAAATTTGGTTTGATGAAACGGTACAACGCTTAAATGTTGATAAAAGAGGCGAACTGTTGGGCGAATTTAAGCCGGAAGACCGCTTGTTGATCATCAACCAGAAAGGAATTGTCAAAACTGTTAAGCCAGAATTATCCACACATTTCGACAGTGATATGATTGTGCTGGAAAAATGGATTCCGCAAAAGCCAATTTCGGTCATTTATTATGATGGCGACAAAGAAAAATACTTTGTAAAACGATTTATGATTGACAATCCGAACAAGGAAGAACTCTTTATTTCTGAACATCCAAAATCACAATTGGAAATTGTTGCCACAGAATTTAGACCAATGGCAGAAATACAATTTTCAAAACGAAATTTGGAACCTATTTCATTAAATTTTGAAGAATTCATCGCCATAAAAGGCATAAAAGCGCAAGGAAATCAGCTGACCGCTGATAAAATTAAACAGGTTAATATGTTGGAGGCATTGCCTTATGAACCTCCTGTTTTGGAAAATATGGAAGTGAATGATGAAGAAGTTATTGATGGTGGCACAGATTCTTTTGAGGATGATTCCGATTCAGAAAATGACGGTTTGGCGGATGAAGCCGGGCAAATTAAGTTGTTTTAAAGGCCCCCTAACCCCCGAAGGGGGGAAGTTAAAAGTTAAAGCGATTTACCAACAACTTTCTAACTTTCAACTTTGAAACTTTCGACTCAATACTTACTTTAAATGGCAATAATAGGAAGACAAGATTTAAACAATATATTTTAACCTTCTGAATTTAAAA